>CAZRZV010000030.1:0-17141 GCA_964604665.1 uncultured Faecalimonas sp.
AATGTATTATATGCTATAATATCTTTCTCATCAAAAAAGATTTTTCCCACATCCAAAGCAAGTTTTGCCTCTTTGTACGATTTTGAAACCTCTTTAATGTCATTGATAATCGTGCCATAAGCCACATGTAATCGTTCAATTCCTTCTGCCTTAAACATATCCAGCATTTGACGTGCGAACTTCTCTGCTTCAGCATATCCGTCATTATTTCCGACTTCCCGTACTACAATGACATTCTTTTCATCCACTGCTGTCACAAAATCCTTTTGCTTTTCCCCAAACAGACTGCGCGCTTTTTCAAGCATATTGTCCTCTTTTCGTGATAAGACTTCAATGAGGTAAACTACACGCCTTACATTTGTATCCACGTGCAGTTTTTTTGCGCGGTTATAAATATCTACCAAAAGCAAATTATCAAGAAGAAGATTCTTAATAAAATTATCTTTGTCAAACCGTTCTTTATATGCAATCAGTAAACTTTGCAGCTGAAACGCGGCAAGTTTTCCTATTGTTTCTGCCTCCCTGCTCTGTCCATGAACCAGTAAGACATATTCCAAGTGATATTCATCATACACTTTTATAAAATAACAATCCTGTATCATTTGACTTTCACCGGAAGTTTTTGCAAACGCGCACACTTCTGCACCATACTTTTCCGGAGCCATATATGTACTTGCGACTGTTTTTCCTTCTGTATCCATCACGCTCAAATCCATTTTTGTGATTGCTTTGAGACCGTCAATTGTACTTTGGAGTATTTGATTTGATACCATACTTGTTCCTCCATAAGTTTTCTTAATGCACACTTTTCCCAACAAATCGGGCTAAAGATATACATACCCTTTTCATATTAATGCAAAATGCCAAAAAAATAAAGAGGAAATAACATTTTTTTGTCTATTTCCTCAATTTTCTGTATTATTTAGTTTTCTCTCCCGGAAAATTGTCGAACAAAATTCTGCCACAACTTCTGCATTTTTGATAAAGCGGCATTACGCTTTAGATTCGTTCCGATACCAAACCATATCTTTGCATCTAATGCAGTGTGATACTCTTCAAGGAACGCCTCTTCTTTTTCTTTCGGCAAAGCTGCTATAATACATTCTGCTTCTGCTCCGTTAATACGATTTAAAATCATATCCGCAGAAATTCCATTCTCTTCCAAATTCATTCTTTCCACCACTTGAATTTGTGTATTACTCTGCGCAATATATTCTTCCAGTTCCGCAACCTTTACTTCATTTTCCGCAAGCAGCAACACTCTGCCTTTATTTTTATGTAAGAAACGCAAAAACATTTTCACAAACAGAATGTTCTCCGAATTTTCTTTCTGCTGCCCCAGTGTAATTACCGTTATCACTTGGTCTGTTTTTGCATTCATGCGCTCTACTACCTGCTGCATGGCTTCTTTTGCAGTATGTGTTCCTTCTTTTCGGCTACGTATTTCTATCTTCTCATCCATGACCTCACCTGCCACTTTTCAATTTTTAAATTATAGCAAATAGTTCTTTCTTTTTCAAGATGAAACACAAAATGTTCATAATAGTTCACTTCTTGCTTATTTCCCGACGCTTTTTTGTAATAAGTCCTCCGATTTTTCCGGTTTCTTTTGAAGTCAGGGATTTCCAGCCCCCTTCTAGTACTTTATCCAGCAATCCTAATTCCTCTGCGATTTCATACTTTAATTTTTCGTTTAATTCATTCTGCTTTTTCTGCATTGCCATAACAAAAAATCCCCTTTCTGTATCTGCTAAGAGGATTTCCTGTTTTTTTATTTTTATTCAATTGTCATAATGGTATTTCCTGCTTCAGTGCAAATGAATAAATCATCTTCTCTTTCACTCGCTTACCGGTAACCTGCTCAAGCACTTTTGCATAATAATCCAACTGTACATGATAGCGGCTTACAAGTTCATCTGCACTGCTCACTCTGTCCGTTTTGTAATCCAAAACCACCAGTTCGCCGTCTTCTTCAAAATACACGTCAATGATACCTTGAACCAAGGTCATTGGCTCACCTTCCTGCTCCTCTCCCAATACAAATGGTTGTTCTACGCGGAGTGTGTTGTTTCTGCTTGCTGTTTTCATTCTGTTTCCTACAGATGACTTCAAAAATCCAAGTATGATTTTTTCGGAAACGCAATCTGCCATTTCTTCTGTCAGCAAATGCCGGTTCACCATATTTTGGATTGCAGCCGCAATCGTTTTCTCATCATAATCTTTTGCAAAGTCCAAAAGTTCCAGCACACGGTGATATGCAGTTCCTCGCACAACGCCTGAAAATATCGTCTCTTCCTGCATGAATTTCGGAAGCAGTGGTATCACCGTCTCTTCCTGTATCTCTTCCGCTTCTAAATACACTTGCTTTTTCAATTCCGAAACCGATTTCTTCTGTTTGATACTGATTTCTTCTTCGTATTCATAATGAAACTCGAATTGTTTCTCCAATTCATCTTTGAATGCGGCATCATAGACTGTTTCCGTGTCCCAATTCTGCAAATCGTCTTTTTGAACCGCGTCAGTCAGTTCTTCATCCATTGCCGTACTCACCATATCCAGCGGCTGGATAACCTGCACTTTCATCGGTATGTTCTCCGAATAGCGGTTATTTTGCCATGGCTGCTCCATCTGAAACAGTTCAAATACAGGTGCCATAACCTTGTTTCGATATAATGCCGGAAGAATCCAATCAAGATAACTTGTTGCCTCTGAAATGTACGCATAAGGTAATTTAGACTGTTCATCGCCCCTAAGCCTGCCATATTCCTTCAGCTTTTTCTCCAGATCCTGCACAGTTCCCGTCAAAATCAGCTTCTCTTTTGCACGTGTCATTGCAACATAAAGCATACGAAGCTGTTCTGCAACAGTCTCTTTTACATTTTCATTTCTAATAATCTTATTCATCAAAAGCGGTATCTTTTCGCGGCTTTCCATATCGACCAAATCAATTCCGATACCCAGCTGCGAATGCAAAACAACTTTGTCCCGATTCTCTAATCCATTGAACTTTTTGCCCATCCCAACTGCAAAAACGATTGGAAACTCCAATCCTTTACTCTTATGAATGCTTAGAATATTGACTACGTCCGCTGATTCATCCAGAATATTTGCCTCGCCATAATCCGTTTTTAATTTTTTCAATCCCTCAATATAGCGCACGAAATGAAAAAGTCCTTTATAACTTGTCGATTCAAAATTGATTGCCTGTTCAATGAGCATTTCCAGATTTGCTGTCCTCTGTTCTCCTGCCGGAAGCGATGCAACATAATATCCGTATCCCGTTTTATCTAAAATATCCCAAATCATATTATGAATGGCAGTGTATGGTACTTTTTCGCGGAATCCCTCCAATTGTGTCAAAAATCTCTGCAACTTTTCTTTCAGCATCTCGTCACTTCCCGTATCTGCATAAGAAAATACACATTCGTAGAAATGCTCTGCTTTTATACTGCTTCTAATGACAGCTAACTCTTCTTCTGTAATTTCCGCAAAACACGATTTCAAAACTGCTGTCAGCGGAACATCCTGCCTTGGATTGTCTATCACGCTCAAATAGTCTAATAGCAACCGGATTTCTTTTGCATCAAAATAGCCTGATTTCCCCTGACTGTACGCCGGGATTCCCTCGTCACGTAAGACTCTTACAAAAACATCTGCCCACTCTTTAAGCACCCTTGTTAAGATTACAATATCACTGTATTTTGCAGGTTCGCATTGCCTTGTCTTTTTGTTGTATACAAGATGTTTTCCGACCAATTCCTTAATCTTTTGTGCAACTGCCAATGCTTCACGTTCTACCACAGTCAGTTCTTCATCTTTCTCCGATACGTCAATCAGCAAGACCTCCGTCTCATTGTTCTCACACGGCGGGTAATAATCTGCTCCAAAATCCAGTTCCGCCTTCTTGTCGTACTCAATCTTTCCAAAATCTTTGGTCATAATCTGTCTGAATATATAATTTGTGCTATCAAGAACTTCTTTTCGACTGCGGAAATTTTTGTGCAAATCGATTTTCTGGTCTTTCGAGTCATACGAAGTATAATGCTCATACTTATCCATAAACAGTTCCGGCCTTGCCAATCGGAATTGATAAATGCTCTGCTTCACATCACCTACCATAAAAATATTATGTTTTCCTTCCGATACGGTAGAGATAGCAGTCAAAATTTCTTCCTGCAAATCATTACTGTCCTGGTACTCATCAACCATGATTTCCGCGAACTTTTCCCTATACTCTTTTGCTGCCGGAGTCGCCACGAATTCTCCGTTTTCTTCACGCAGCAGAATCTTTAATGCATAATGCTCCATATCACTGAAATCAATGATATTTTTACTGCGCTTTCTTTCTTGAAAAGATTCTGAAAAATCTTTTACCACTTCCACCAGCGTTTCTATCTTGTCTTTGGCAGCATGCATCGTTGCAAGGATTCTCGCAGGTTCTTCATAAAAATACCGTTCTCTAATGCGGTCAACTTCCTTTTTATATGCGTCTCGCAAATCCTTCAACATCTTTGCCGTCTCTTCAGAGCACTGTTTGTTTTTTCCTTTTAACTTCGCAAATTGATTGGCTGATAAGCGTCTGTACATTTCACCATATGTATCTGCCTCTTTTAGTAATTGAATCGCTTTCCAATCCTCATCGAAGTTTTCCATATACGGATGATTTTCATTATCCTCTTTACAAATCGCCTTAGCATATTCGATAGTAGCCTCTATACTCCTGAATGAGTTTTGGGTCTGCCTTACCAATTCTTTCATAAAATCTGTATGTTCTAAATCCTCTATGGTAGCAATCGAATAGTACCTTACACAGGAATCAAGCCACGCATTCGGATTTGGATGTGTGCGTGAGTTATGATACAAATTCAAGATAATCTCTTCCATTTTGTTATCGTTCTTTTTCCCTGCAAGACAATCCACCAGATAGAAAAAAGCTTCCTCATTTTTCTGATACCACGTTTCCAGCACATCGTTTAACACATCCGATTGCAGCAAAACCAGTTCGCCTTCTTCTGCCGCACGAAATCCCGGATCCAAATCAATGGTATGAAAATAGTCTCGGATGACAGACGAGCAAAAACTATCAATCGTTGTTATCTTTGCCTGATGAACCAAAGTAGCCTGCCTTTGCAAATGTTCATTGTGTGGGTCCTGCTCTAATGCAGCTTCTATGGCGTCACGAATACGCTCTTTCATTTCCGCCGCCGCAGCTTTTGTAAAAGTCACCACCAACAGTTTGTCCACATCCAGCGGAGGATTCTCCTTGGTCAATCTGGAAATAATACGTTCTACAAGAACCATTGTTTTCCCGGAACCTGCTGCCGCGGAGACCAGAAGATTTCGGTCTCGCAAATCAATTACCAACTGTTGTTCCTTCGTAAATTCATATCCCAAGTCTATTCCTCCTCTCTCATTTTTGCTATCACTTCATCCTGTTCAAATTTTTGTAATTTGCGATATTGATATCCCGGAATTTTTTCGTCAAAACCGCAAATTCCCTTGTATTCGCAGTATTGACACGGAGTATTTCCATCCAGTTTATATGGTTCTATCGCCACATTGCCGTCCACGATTTCATTACCGATTTCAATCATCTTCTTTGTCGCAAAATCCTCAAGTACTTGCAGTTCCTCTGTGCTTAATACACTGGACTTTGCATACAAACTGCCATCTGCTTTTTTTGCAACGGGAATCACCGTAGACCATTGCGTTTGCAAGGTAGCGTCTAAGTGGCTGATGATTTCTGCATCCCGATTTACCATGCCGTTTGGTCTTAGTTTTTTCAGAATTTCGCTCTCCCGTGCATCATCTGTTTCCTGTTTTTCAACAACCGGGTCATCCACCGTATAATACAATATTCCCGCAGGAGTTACGTTTTTGTCCCGATGTTTTCGTGTCTCCGCTTTCACTACCGCATTCATATAAACCACCAATTGCATCTGCAACCCGTGATAAAGCTCATTCAGACTGAATTTTTTAGACCCCGTCTTATAATCTACAATCTTTACGTACACATCCTCTTCCGTTTCGCAAATATCGACACGGTCAATTTTGCCGTAAAGTTTCATTCGATTCTCATCCTGCAGCTTCATTACATTGGAATTATATGCCACCTCAAATCCTACCGGCTCAAAATCCCCTTTCTCCAATTGTTTTGTCACTGCCCAAACGGTTCGTTTCACCAGACGTTCCACGCGTGTACTCATATATGCATTCCTTGAACTGCTGTGCAAAATATTATTTCCGTAGTCCGCAACACTTTCCTGTACACTTTCTGCAATCAGCGCTTCCTGCTGCGCATCCGGAACATCTTTCCATCGATAGCCTGCATCCTGCAATTTTCTCGAATATCCTTCTATCGCATTGTGGAATACCGTTCCTAAATCCATTGTTTTGAACTGATATAGTTCCCTTTCCCGCAATTTCAGTCCGTAGGACAAAAAGTGGGCATATGCACACCTCGAAAATTGTTCCAATCTGCTGACACTGTTATTCAAAATTGTTCCGTATAATTTTTCCGCCGTTCCTTTTGTCAATGAAGTGCTTGGCTTTCTGTAAAATGCCGCTTCCACAAGCTGTTCAATCGTCTTACTCCACTCCGGATTCTTTTGATACCATGTATAAAGTTCTTTCCATGCGGGAGCTGGCTCTTCATACTTATTCCGAAGTCCTTCCGCCAGATGAGGGATTGCTGTCTTCGGCGTAAATTCCCAAAGTCCTATCGTCTTTTCCACTTTTTGTACTGATAACTTCGGATACATCTTTAACAAATCGGAAATCAAATACGCCTGACGCAGTTTCTTCCCATCTGCTCCTGTCTTACAATAACTCAATACGACTTTATCTGTCGGTTTCGTCAATAACAGGTATAAATAGAATTTCTGAATAAAACTCTTCTCTTTTGCGCCGGGAGCCAATTTCATACCGCTTTCTTTCATTTTTTCTCTGTCATATTCAGAAAGCAGTCCTCCCTTTTCCGTGTTTCCCGGAATATGTACATCATTCATCCCTACAAAAAACAGTACTTTGATATCTTTAATACGCGTCCGCTCAATATCCCCGATGACAACCTGGTCCAGCCCCGGCGGAATCACGCCTACCTTTGCTTCCTCGAATCCCGCATCCAAAAGGTCGCAATAATCTCTCAAAGAAATCCTTTCATCGCCCAGAAGTTCCACAAATTTGTCAAACAGTTCCATAACAATGCGATATACCTGCGCATACTCTCTCTCCAAAACCAACTCTTTGTCTTGCTCAAATTGCTTTTCATACTCTTGTACTTTCTTTTGAATCTCATTTTTATACAAAAAGTCATGCAACGCTCTTGTTACTTCCTCAACCGTCTTTGAACGCTTTTTCAAAATCGGAAGTATCTCCTCAAGACTCTTTAAGAAACGCTCTCTATACGCATTCACCAATGACAAATCGTCCTCCGTCATCCCTTTTGTACGTCGAAGCCACTTTTCCTGCCACTTCTTATACCCGTGAATTCCCAATGCCACGCAGTAATTTTCCAATATGTCCACTTCTTCTCTGGTAAAGCCTGCAAGATTTGTACGAAGATAACGAAATACTCCTTCATAACTAAAATTCTGCTCCACCATTGCAAGCAGACTGCGCAAATACTCCACGAAAGAATTCAGCAAAATACTTCTCTTATAGTCTGTAAAAGTCGGAATACCATAGTTATCAAAGGCTCTCTCCATATGATTGGCATAGGTATTCATATCACTTGCTATCACCGCGATATCCCGATAACGCAGTCCCTTTTCCCGTACGAACCGGCGAATGCTCTGCGCCACAAAGTCCGCTTCGTCTCTTACTGTGTCAGCATTGTAAATTTGGACGGCATCTTGTTCTTCTTCAAACTTTTCTTTGGAATATCGGAAGATATGCGACTCCAAAAATCCCAGCGCCGAATTATTTTTAAAACGGTAAACCGGATTTTGCTCCATAAATATCGGCACTTCAATCGAAATCCTGCACTCCTTGGCCTTCTTTATCAGAGCTGTTTCCATCTCCCGGCTCATTTCAAAAAGAGCGTCTTTTTTATGTGCCGGGTCAACTGTCATCGTTACAACTACTTTTTCACACACTGTAAAAAGCTCCGCAAGCAGTTTTTCCTGCACCGGAGTAAATCCCGTAAATCCATCCAATACCACAATGCTGTCTTTCAAAAGTTTTGATTTCGGAACAGCCTTACAAAGTACTTCTAAAAGTTCCTCCCCCGTAATATACTTACCTTCCAGATACTCTTGAAATCCCTCATAAACAGTGAGCAAATCCTGCAATTTCAGAGAAAAGCCTGTCCCTTCTCCTGCTCCCTCAATTACTTTCTCAAGGTCTTCCTTTTGAATATCATATTGGGTAAATTCTGAAATAACGGATTTCATCTCATTGACAAATCCCGGTTTCTTCAGATTGCCGCCCAATACTTCCAACTGTTTCTCATAGTCTCCTGCGATTTTTCGAATAATGAAGCTTTTCCCCACATCATCTAAAATAATGCTTTGATTCGCACCTGTTTCCTCAAACACACGATGGGCAAGACGATTAAAACTAAGCACATCAACATTCAGAATCCCTTTTCTCGGGCTTGCCAGTACAAGGTCCTTTTGTGTCTGCAAAGTAAATTGTTCCGGCACAATTACCAGATAATTTTTATCCGGGTTCTTCAACGATTCTTCTGTTACCATTTGATACAAATAATGGGACTTCCCTGAACCGGAAGGTCCCATAACAAATTGTAAGCTCATACGATTCCTCCTGCTTGGATTTACAATTTTATAATCATCGCCGGAATCGGCGGATTGTTCGGGCGATTGTAATACTCACTCACAATCACCAGATACTGTCTGCCGTCCAACTGCTTCAATTCTTCCAAAATACCGTCACGCTCTTCAAACCCGCTGTCGCCGCCACTGTAAATACAAAGGCTCATCATTCCGCCCTTTTTCAGTAATGTCATACCCTGATGAATCGCTTTGATACTGCTCTCTTTCTTCGTTGCAAGTGCATGATTGCCTCCCGGGAGATAGCCGAAATTAAAAGTAATACAGTTTACCGTTCCCTCTTTGGCATGTTTCATCATATTTTCATGACTTTCCAAAAGCACCTCTGCGCGTCCTGCCATTCCATGCTCTTCCAAACGTTTCTTTGTTGCTCTCACTGCTGTTTCCTGAATATCAAATGCAATAACTTTTCCTGTCTCTCCAACCAACTCACAGAGCAGCAACGTATCATTTCCGTTTCCCGCAGTTGCATCGATACAAATATCGCCCTCCTGCACATGGTCGCGGATAAACTTGTGACACCACTGTGTAATCTGATATTTTTTCATTCTATTTCACTCTCTCATAAAGGTCCGCAGGTACATATCCTCTCGCAAAAATCCCGTCATCCCGATAGGACTCTTCCAGAAGTTCTCCATACTTTCGAATTAATTGAATTTTTCCTGCATCAGCATACGTGTACACTTTTTCAATAAACACTTTCTGCTCACGAAGCACATCTTCAATCACCTGTTGCAGCTCATCCAAACCTTTCCCCGTCTTAGCAGAAATATTCACAACATGGTCTGCCTTGAAATCCCTGAGAATCGGACTTTCCTCCAGCTTATCCTGCTTGTTGAACGCCGTGATAATCGGTTTATTCTTCACTTCCAGGTTCTGCAAAGTCTCATATACAATATGCATCTGCTCGTCTACCTGAGGATTGGATGCATCCACCACATGCAAAATGATATCTGCATACTTCGCCTCTTCCAAGGTACTTCGGAATGCCTCTATCAAATGATGTGGCAGTTTTCGGATAAATCCTACCGTATCTGTCATCAGAATTTCCTGCTTGCTCGGAAGTTTCAAATTGCGGGTAGTCGGGTCCAATGTCGCAAAAAGTTTATCTTCCTCCAGTACTCCTGCTCCAGTCAAATGATTTAACAGCGTGGATTTTCCTGCGTTAGTGTAACCCACAATCGCCACCACGGGAACTTTATTTCTGCTTCTCTGCTCCCTGGTAATCTCCCGGTGCCTTTTGACATCTTTCAGTTCCCGATTGAGCTGTGCAATGCGGTTTTTAATAAGACGCCTGTCCATCTCCAATTTCTTTTCCCCGGGACCTCTTGTACCGATTCCACCGCCCAGTCTGGAAAGGGATTTTCCAAGTCCGGTCAGTCTCGACTGGCGATATTTCAGCTGCGCAAGTTCTACCTGAATCTTGCCCTCATTGGTAGATGCTCTTCCCGCAAAAATATCCAAAATAATCAGGGTTCTGTCCATTACTTTGGTATCTAAAATGTCTTCCATATTGCCAAGCTGCACCGGAGTCAGTTCATCATCACAGATAATGCCTGTGGCTTCTGTCTCCCAGAGCAAGTCCTTGATTTCTTCCAATTTTCCCTTGCCTACATAGGTTGTTGCATGAATCTGAGAAAGATTCTGTACCACTCGTCCTACCGTCACAGCCCCTGCCGTGGATGCCAGTTCTGCAAGCTCGTCCAAAGACTTCTGTGTATCGTCATTATCATCTGTGCTGACACCGACCAATATGACTTTTTCCTGTATCTTGCTTAACTCAATCATGTCTGCCATGAAATGCTCCTATCTTGTTTCCAAAAATTCTGCCGTCTTATCCATACGGGTATCGTCCGGATAGTTCTTTACGTATGCAGATACTTTTTCCTCTAAAATATCCCATTCGCCAAGTTCCTGATAAATTGCAATCTCATTATATAAAATTTCTTGTTTTACAGGTTCCTTGCAATCTTTTAAAGTCAATGCTCTTTCATAGTATTCCAAAGCTTTCTCGTAATCATCCGTCTTCAGGCAGCTCACCCCGAGAATGTTATAAATCGTTGCTGTTTCTTTTGTTTCGTTTTGAAGTGCCTGTTCCATTGCTTCGATTGCCTCTTTGTAATTGCCGAGTTCATACTGTGCAATCCCCAGTCCGCGATACGCCTCATCCAAATCCTTCTTATCAGCGACATCCTTCTCAAAAGCCGTAACAGCCGCCTGATAATTCTTTGCTTCCAGATATTCAATTCCTTCTTTTGTATTGCCGGAACATCCTGTCAGTCCCATTACAACAAAAACACTCATAATTAATATACTACATTTTATCTTTTTCATAGCCTTACCCTTCTCACTCCGCAATATGTTCCATACCTTGATTTAAAATACTCTGAATATGCGCATCGGCAAGCGAATAATATACCGTCTTACCGTCCCGTCGGTTCTTCACCAGTTTCATCTGTTTCAGCACTCTGAGCTGATGTGAAATTGCTGACTGCGTCATTCCCGTCACTTCTGCCAAATCACAGACACATAATTCCGATTGAAATAACACGCATAATATCTTGATTCTGGTTGTATCCCCAAAGACTTTATAAAACTCTGCCAGACTCTCTACCATATCTTCCCCCGGCATACCATCCTCTATCTGGTGCACCAGATTGGTGTGCACGTGATGTGTTTCGCAGCACTCGATTTCTACTTTATTTTCCTTCATATATTTCACCTTCTGTTTCGTTATAAAAAAACATCATTCATAATGAATCTCTACCATTGATTATGAATGATGTTCGCTATTTTTTCAACCTTATTTTCTTCGTAATATGCGCACGGAATTCAGTATGCACAGCATCGCAACCCCGGTATCCGCAAAAACTGCCATCCACATATTTGCCAAACCGCATAATCCTAAAATCATGACGAGTACTTTCAGCGCAAATGCGAAAACTACGTTCTGCATTGCAACCCTGTTTGTATCCTTTGCAATGGCAATTGCTTCCGGAACTGCTTCCATGGAAGAAGTCATAAATACGACATCCGCCGCCTCGATTGCCGCATCTGCTCCGCTTCCCATAGCTGCTCCTACATCTGCTCCTGCAAGTACAGGTGCATCGTTGATTCCGTCTCCGACAAACATGACTGCCCCGTTTGCTTTTCGGATAGCCTGTAATTTTTCTAACTTTTCTTCCGGCAAAAGTTTTGCATAACACTCATCAATGCCTGTTTCCCTTGCAATGCTTTGCGCGCTCGCCTTGGCATCTCCTGTCAGCATCACTGTCCGAAGTCCCGCTTTATGAAGCTTTTGGATTGCTTTCTTCGATTCCTCTTTTATGGTATCTGCAATCACAAGATAACCGATAAGTTCCCCGTTGAATGCAACCATGACCTCCGTTCCGTAAACTGCACTTTCAACCTGCTCTGTCTCTACATGGAACAGTTCCATCAGCTCTTTATTTCCACAAAGTACTTCGCCGCCTTTTACCTGTGCGTGAATCCCTTTTCCTGAAATTTCTTCTATCGTTTGTGGCCTTTCCAATTCCAAAGACCGCTCTTTTGCCGCTGTCACAATACTGTGGCCGATTGGATGTGTTGACTCCATCTCGCAGCCGGCTGCCAACGCCAATATCTGTTCTTCGCCATAGTCACCTAAGGCAACACATTCCTGCACCTCAAAATTTCCTTTTGTAATGGTGCCCGTCTTATCCATGACAACTGCTTTAATACCTGTAAGTGTTTCTAATGCGATACCGCCCTTGAACAAAATACGCTTCTTGGAACCTGCTCCGATTCCTGAGAAAAACGCCAGAGGTACACTCAATACCAGCGCACATGGACAGCTGATGACTAAAAATGTGATTGCCGTATAAATCCAGAAATTCCAATTCCCCGAAATCAATGACGGAATCACCGCAGTTCCAAGTGCAAGCGCCACAACAAACGGTGTATAAATGCGGGCAAATCTCGTAATGAACCGGTCAATCTTCGGCTTGCTTGCGGCCGCATTTTCCACGGAATTCAGGATACGGCTTACCATAGAATCTTCCAGTACTTTTTCTACGCAAATATGAATCACACCTGAAGTATTGACACAGCCCGAAAGAACCGCATCCCCCTCAGCGACCTTTACAGGCACCGGTTCACCTGTCACAGGCGCCGTATCAATTCGGCTCTCCCCATGAACTACCTTGCCGTCAAGTGGAATCCTATCGCCGGGTCTTACCAATAAAATATCTCCCACTTTTGCTTCGCATGCAGGAATCACGGTAATCTCTTCCCCACAAAGCAGATTTACCACTTCCGGTCTTAAATCCACTGCTTCCATAATCTGGCTGCGGCTTCTCTCTACCGCGATGTCCTCAAACAGTTCACCCACACGGAAGAACAACATTACGCCAACTGCCTCGGCATATTCCCCAATTACAAATGCTGCCAATGTGGCAAGACTCATCAAAAAGTTTTCGTCGAACACGTGACCTTTTGTCAGATTCTTCCCTGCCTTCCATAAAACCTTTCCGCCAAGTACCAGATAGGCAATTACATAACCTGCAGGCACTCCATATTTTACAACTTTGATATTAGGAAAAACATTTTCCAATACCAATCCTAACGCAAACAATATCGCTCCGATTCCAACCCGGATGAGCGCCGTCTTATGATTTTCCTCTGTACTTTCTGAACTCTTTTGCTCTTCCTTTGGTTTGACAATCACTTCCGGTTCAATAGATGTACAAATTTCCTGCAAAACCGGCAACAGTTCTCCCTGATGCTTAGATGTCACAGATAACTGCTTTGTGGCAAATGTGATTGCAGCCGCTTCCACTTCCGCGAGTTCATTTACCTTCTTTTCTATCTTTGCCGCACAATTGGCACAGCCAAGATTCTCGAGAATATATACTTTTTGCGTTGTATTTTGTTTATCATGCGTATGTCCCATAGTGATATCCTCCAACATATGAATGTTTGTTCATATGTTCATATAAACACAATTCTATGGGATTGTCAAGATTTTTTGATACAATTTATACTAAATTTTATATCTCATTTTCAATTATCCGCATAAATACTATACATTCAAGTATTTTAAGGTATAGAAAAACACTCATTTTACCACGAATTTACCACGATTGAATGAGCCTTGATATGACACAAAAAACAACATGGGAGATAGCACAAATATCTGTGTATCTCCCGTTTTTCATTCATGTAATATGATTACTTTACTCTGATTTCAAATTTCAAGATTGCTTTCATCATTTCTGTATGAATTTGACCTTTTAATTCTTCATCAACCTGCATAGTAATTTTACCACTTTCAGAGTGGTAAAACGGACGCAAGCATAATTTACAAATATAAGCGTCATAAAACTTCAAAATCTCTCTTATGGCAGTTTCATTTCCAGCAGACGCTTTACATATTACTTTTAATGTAGGGTAGCCATATTTTTTTTTCATTGTTTCAATTCCTTTCTTTCAATAATGTTTTTAATTTCTTCAATCCGTTACTTCTTCTGCGATAAATAGCAGAACGTGATACATGATATAATTCTGCAATTTCTTGGTCGCTCATGCTCTGAAAATAGCGTAATAGAATTACATCACGCTCTTTACTCGATAACTTATATAAAGCAACAGCAAGTTTCTCGTTTGATATTTGAATTGTGAAATTCAAGACTTCAAAAGAAATATAATCACAAGAATATTTATCCTCAGTTACACATTCAAGATTTTTCGTATCTGATAATTCATAGAATAAAACCTCACGCTTGGAACGTCTTGCAAACTGTCTATTTCTGCTTTTTACTGTGCATTTAATAACAGTTATCATCAAAGCATTAAACTGTATTCTGACGATATGCTCGAAAGAAGATGTGTTCATAATCTCACCCCCTTTCTGCATACGCCGAAATATATAAACGGGAATACCGCCTATACCTTTTGGTAATGTAAAAAAGAAAGCAAGAAAAAAGCCCGCACAAAACATATAGTCTGCACGAGCCTTCAAAATTTCCTTATATTCAGATGTTGATAATTGCCATATTAGACTGTTTAATAGTGTGCTTAAAACAATTTATGACAATATTCTTCGTTAATATTTTCATTTAGTTTCTCCTTGAAATCAACGCATTATTTTTATTTTTTCTGTCAATTCAAGTATTTTTGCATGGATTGAATGGATTGTCTTTAAAAATTCATCATCATTTTTCCCTGTAGGGTCATTCAACCCCCAATCCTCTCTATATTTGCATGGTATTGTAGGACAATTCACATTGCACCCCATTGTAATCACAATATCTACCTGTGGTATTTCAGATAACAATTTAGAATATTGTGTTTTCTCCATATCTATCTGATACATTTCTTTCATTAGACGAACTGCATCTTGATTGATTTGTGGCTTTGTTTCTGTGCCTGCGGAATAACTATCAAAAACATTTGAAGAAAGATACTTGCCCAATGCCTCCGCAATTTGACTGCGACAAGAATTATGAACACAGACAAAGGCTACTTTAGGTTTTTTCATAAATGAATTACCAACCTTTCTTTGTTTTATTATTTGCTCAATAATGCTTTTACTTCGTCTACGGTCAATACTTTTCCATAGGATATTACTTCGCCATTAAACACCAATGCAGGTGTAGACATTACTCCATAACTAGCGATTTCTGCAAAATCTGTAATGTGTTCAATCTCATAATCTAATTGAAGTTCCGATATTGCTGTTCTAGTTGCTTTTTCCAATTCCATACATTTTGCACAGCCCGAACCTAATATTTTAATGCCTTGCTCTTGTTTCTTGTTTTCTGCATTTTGCATTGTTTCTGATGTGCAATTTCCACCACAACAACATGATTTTGTTTCTTTTTTCTTTCCAAATAATTTCATTTCTTATTCGCTCCTTTTAAATAAATAATGTACTAAAAATATTAAAGAGATAACCTACAATAATAATGCCAAACGTACAAATGGCAATAAAAAGGGTCAATAGTTTAGGCTTTACTGCCTTTTTCAGCATTATTAAAGACGGCAAACTCAATGTTGTTACAGCCATCATAAATGATAAAATTGTACCTAATTGTGCACCCTTTGAAAGTAATGCTTCTGCTACTGGAATTGTTCCAAAAATATCAGCATACATAGGAACTCCGACAAGAGTGGCTAAAATAACACCAAACGGGTTATTACTGCCCAAGATACTTTCAATCCATGTTTCAGGTATCCAGTTATGGATAACTGCTCCGATACCCACACCAATCAAAATGTATGGAAATACTTTCTTGAATGTTCCTACAACTTGTTCTTTTGCATATTGAACTCTATCCTTTTTGGTTAAAGTAGGAGAACTAATATCGACATTACTTGCATTTTTCACGAAATCTTCCACATATTTTTCCATGTGCATTTTTTCAATTAAAGTACCGCCAATTACAGCGATTATCAAGCCTACAATCACATAAGCAAAAGCAACTTTAGCCCCGAAAATACTCATTAGCAATACAAGACTTCCTAAATCAACCATAGGCGAAGAAATCAAAAAGGAAAAAGTTACTCCTAACGGTAATCCTGCACTTGTAAAACCTATAAACAACGGGATAGAAGAACATGAGCAAAATGGTGTAACTGTTCCTAACAATGCGGATATGATATTTGCACCGATACCATGAAATCGCCCTAAAATTTTTTTGCTTCGTTCGGGTGGAAAATAACTTTGAATATACGATATAAAGAAAATCAGTAAACATAACAAGATTGTGATTTTGATTACATCGTATAAAAAGAATTGAATACTTCCACCTAAACGACTGTTAATGTCTAGCCCTAGCAATGATAGCCCATTACCAATTAAGCCATTCAACCATTTCATACCTAATATTTGGTCTTGAAAAAATAGCCATATTGAATTTACTACTTCCAATAAAGTCCCTCCTTTACATGACATATCAATTTTTTTTGATGTGATAAAGTTTTATAAAAGCCACCTTTCGATGACCTTTATTTGCAATAATGTGATTGATTTTCAGTATTTGGTGTTGTTAATTCTAACAATCGTTTTGACGCATATTCACTTCCTTTTTTACTTAAGCTGTAATGCGTCCATTTACCCTCTTGTCTTGCATTAACAATACCAGAGTCGCAAAGTATTTTCATGTGATAAGATAAAGCTGATTGTCCTATGTTCATGTTTTCAATCAGAACACACGCACATTTTTCCCCACTCTTTAAGTAGTCTAAAATAGTAAGCCTTTTTGTATCACAAAGAGCCTTAAAAATTTTTGCGTCTTTAGAAAAATCATTCATTATTATCACTCCTCACATCAAATAATTTTGATATATTTATCATAAGGCTTACAACAT
>CAZRZV010000031.1:0-16789 GCA_964604665.1 uncultured Faecalimonas sp.
GATTAGAAAGCATCACACATATCGTCATGGTGTGCCTACAACTTCAATCCTTACAATTACTTCAAACGTTGTATATGGTAAGAAGACAGGTAACACACCTGATGGTAGAAAATTAGGAGAACCATTGGCACCGGGTGCTAACCCAATGCACAGACGTGATACACATGGAGCATTAGCTTCACTTGCATCAGTAGCTAAGATTCCATTCAGACAAGCTCAGGATGGTATCTCTAACACATTCTCAATCATTCCTGGAGCACTTGGAAAAGAAGATCAGATTTTCGTAGGAGATTTGGATCTTGACAGAATTGCTGACTGCGGAAATACAGCATGTAACATTCCAAATATCCAAGATAGTATTGACAGAGAATAATTTGTATATCATATAGAAAAGAATATAAAAAATAAGGAGGATTTTGACATGACAGCAAACAAACAACAAATTGATAATTTAGTAAACATGTTAGATGGATATGTAGAACAAGGTGGACATCACTTAAATGTGAATGTGTTCACAAGAGAGACATTATTAGATGCTCAAAAGCATCCTGAAAAATATCCACAATTGACAATTCGTGTCTCAGGATACGCAGTAAACTTCATTAAACTTACAAAAGAACAACAAGACGACGTAATTTCACGTACGTTCCACGAAAGCATGTAAAGTAAAAGTTTACACTTAAGAGAAAAAGGCACCACTTTGTGCGCGCACAATAAGTGGTGCCTTTTTGGATTATAGGAGGAAGCATATGACAAAGGGTTATATACATTCAATCGAGACTTGTGGTACCGTGGACGGTCCGGGACTTCGTTATGTAATATTCTTACAGGGATGTCCGATGCGATGCCAATATTGTCACAATCCGGACACATGGGAACCGGGCATTGGTGATGAGATGACTGTGGACGAAGTTTTAAAAAGTTTTTATCATAACCTTGCCTTTTACAAGCATGGCGGTGTCACTGTGACGGGCGGCGAACCGATGATGCAGATGGATTTCTTGATTGAACTCTTTACAAAACTGCATAATGACGGAGTTCATACCTGTATTGATACTTCAGGAATTATGTTCCAACCGAAGAGTGAAGGCTTTATGCAAAAGATGGAACAACTTGCGTCTGTGACAGATTTAGTCATGTTGGATATAAAGCATATTGATGATGAAAAACACAAGGAACTTACCGGTCATTCAAATAAGAGGATTTTGGAGTTTGCCAGATATTTGGATAAGAAAGATATTCCAATCTGGATTCGTCATGTGGTGGTTCCGGGAATTACCTTATACCAACATTATTTAGAGGAATTAGGGGAATTTATGGGAACTTTAAGTAATGTGCAGGCATTAGATGTACTTCCGTATCACACCATGGGGAAAGTGAAATATGAGAACATGGGTATTGATTATCCATTGAAAGATACGAAAGAAACAACAAAAGAAGAGGCCGTTGAGGCAAAGAAAATCATCTTAAATGCCTATAAAAAGGCACGGATGAAAGAAATATAGTAAAATGAAACTGTAGAGCATGACAAAATCTTTTGTTGTGCTCTTTTCAAATGGTATTCTGTTGGAAAACATGAAAATGACTTGTATATTTTAAAAAAATGTATTAAAATGAACAAGAAGGTTGGATAAGAATGTCTGACGAAGCTGAAAAGGAGGTTACATATTATGGCATACGTAATTACAGACGCTTGTGTAAGCTGTGGAGCATGTGCAGCTCAATGTCCGGTGGAAGCTATTTCTGAAGGAGCAGAACATTACGAAATCGATGCAGATACATGTGTAGAATGCGGAGCATGTGCAGCTCAATGTCCAGTAGAAGCAATTGAAGAAGCATAAGAATTTTTTTACATAAAAAGAAGAACCACAGATATGGTTCTTCTTTTTTATTTGCTTAAAGAAAATGTAAATTCTGTTCCAACACCCTCCGTGCTAATCACAGTGATATTTTCATTGTGGGCTTGAATGATTTCTTTTACAATGGCAAGCCCGAGACCGGTTCCTTTCTTGTCTTTGCCGCGAGACAAATCTGTTTTATAAAAACGCTCCCAAATTCTTGAGAGGGAATCTTTTGGAATTCCGATTCCTTCATCTTTGATAGACACATATACTTTTTTCCCTTTTTCCCGAGTCTGTACCGTGACATCAAATTCATTTGGACTGAATTTAATTGCATTGTCCAAAAGATTGTATAAAACCTGCTGGATTTTCCGTTTGTCTGCGGTGACATTTAGTACTTTGGAAGCCAATTGCAAATCAATGGAAATTTTTTTCTGAGCACATCTGCCCTCAAAAGAGGAGACAGTGTTTCGAATTACTTCATTAATATCAAATGTTGTGTAGTCCATCAAAAGGCTCTTTGTGTCAAATTCATTTAAGGTCAGTAAGTCTTCAGTCAAATCGGTCAGACGTTCCGTCTCAAAGAGAAGAATTTTAAAATATTTTTCCTGCATTTCAGGAGGAATGGTACCGTCTGCCATCGCTTCCAGATATCCTTTGATGGAAGTCAGAGGGGAACGGAAGTCATGAGATACGTTTCCGATAAATTTTTTCTGGTAATCTTCCATATCCTTTAGGTGGGTAGACATATAGTTTAGTGATGCGGAAAGGTAACCGATTTCATCTTCTGTGTTGATTGGAATTTCATAGTCCAAATTTCCGGAAGCGTATTGTGTTGCCGCTTCTGTTATCTTGCGTATCGGAAGATATACCCAAAAGTGAACTCCGATTAAGATGGCAAATGACAATACAAAAACAATCAAAGCAGTAATGTATGTCGGTATCAGAATTTTATCCCCGGCTGCCTCTACATCTACATACGGGGTGTAGTACCGTATCAACTGCGGCGTGACGGCTGCCACACAGAAGATGGAGAGAAATCCAAACACAATATAAATAATAATAAATTTCAGATACAATGTACTTCGCATGTTATTTCACCTCAAATTTGTAACCGATACCCCAGACCGTGCCAAGACACCATGTTTCGTGGTCTCGTATCTTTTCGCGCAACCGTTTGATGTGTACATCCACAGTGCGGGTGTCGCCAATATATTCATACCCCCAGATGTGATCTAATAACTGTTCTCTGGTAAATACATGGTTTGGAGATGATGCGAGAAAATAGAGTAGTTCCAACTCTTTTGGCGGCATTTCCACATTTATTCCATCTACGATAACGGAATAATTTGTCAGATTGATCTCAATTCCCGGATAGGTTACGCATTTGACTTTTTCTGTGTCTGTTGTCCCCGGCTTTGGCGGTTGACAGCGTCTGAGAACACTCTTGACGCGTGCCACCATTTCTTTTGCGTCAAAGGGTTTGATAATATAATCATCTGCTCCAAGTTCCAATCCCAATACCTTGTCAAATACTTCTCCCTTTGCGGAAAGCATGATAATAGGAGTGTTTGATTTGGCGCGAATTTCACGACAAACCTGATATCCGTCAATTCCCGGAAGCATTAGATCCAGAAGGACTAGGTTCGGGGAGTATGATTCAAATGCGTTGAGAGCGCCTTCCCCATCATGCACCATCATAGTATCAAAGCATTCTTTAGTTAAGTAAAGTGAGATTAACTCTGCAATATTTTCGTCGTCGTCAACAATCAGTATTTTTTGTTTTGTAACCATGCCATGCCTCCTTATTTAAATTCTGCAATCGTAACACCGGCGTCACCTTCTCCAAAGGCTGCCAGATGGTAAGATTTTACATGCTTTACGCGTTTCAGATAATTGTGTATTCCGTTTCTGAGGGCGCCCGTACCTTTTCCGTGCACAATTCTTACGGAATTGAGGTGAGAAAGATAGGCGTCGTCCAAATATTTGTCTAATTCTGCCAAGGCTTCATCTACAGTCTTTCCGAGCAGATTGATTTCCGGGCTGACAGACATGGATTTACTCATCTTTATTTTGCCGGCAGAAGTGCGCTGAAACTGTTTTTCCGTATCTGATAAAGGTTCATTGATAATCTCAAGGTCAGAGATATTCACCTGTGAGCGGAGAATACCCATCTGCACAAAGAGGTTTCCCTTAGCATCCGGAAGAGAACTGACAGTTCCTTTTAGGTTCATGCTGAGAACTTTTACGGATTCACCTAAGCGGAAATCACTAGGTTTATGTTGTTTCTTCGGCTTTTGCGGCTCGATTTTTATGCTGCTTTGTGTCTTGGTAATTTTTTGACGGAGACGTTCCCGTTCTTTTTCCAATTCCGCGGCAGAGATATTCTCCTTGCCGAATTTGCGGAATTGTTTCATGGTCTCATCTGCCAGTTCTTTTGCCTCACGCAAAATGGCATTTGCTTTTTCATTTGCCTCTCCAATGATACGTTCTCTGCGGGCGTCAATTTTCTCTTGCTCTGTATGGAGCTTCTGTTTTAATCTTTCGATTTCATGTTTGTATGCTGAAATTTCAGCCCGTTCTTTTTCGATGGTGCGGCGGCTGCTTTCCAAATCGGATAATAAATCTTCAAAAGATTCGTCCTGTTCGGATAAAAGATTTTTGGCGCTTTCAATAATGTGGTCCGGAAGCCCGAGCTTGCCTGAAATGGCAAAGGCGTTGCTCTTGCCCGGAATACCGATTAATAAATGGTAGGTCGGGCGAAGAGTCTCCACATCAAATTCGCAGCAGGCATTTTCCACACCAGGTGTAGAGAGAGCAAATACTTTAAGCTCGCTGTAGTGCGTGGTTGCCATGGTGCGAATGCCGCGCTCATGCAGATAGGAGAGGATTGCGGTTGCAAGGGCAGCTCCTTCCGTAGGGTCTGTACCGGCTCCGAGTTCATCAAAAAGAACCAGCGAGCGCTCGTCCGCTTTCTGCAAAAATGAAACAATATTAGTCATGTGTGATGAAAAAGTACTAAGGCTCTGTTCAATGCTTTGCTCGTCGCCGATATCTGCGTACACGTTTTCAAAAATGGCCAACTGCGACCGGTCAAGCGCAGGGATATGAAGTCCGGCCTGTCCCATCAGTGTGAAGAGCCCTACCGTTTTCAAAGAAACGGTTTTACCGCCGGTATTTGGCCCCGTAACAATCAATAAATCAAATTCATCGCCGAGCTTAATGGTAATCGGCACTACCGTCCTTTTATCTAACAGCGGATGACGCCCTTCGCGGATGTGAATGTATCCGTCGGTGTTGAAAATCGGTTTGCAGGCATTCATGGAAAGTGCCAGAGAGCCTTTCGCAAAAATGAAATCCAATTCGCTGAGTATTTGATAGTTCGCGCGGATTTCATCCATGTATTCGGCAACATCCACACTGAGTCTTGCCAAAATCACTTGGATTTCTTCCTGCTCTTTACCGCAAAGTTCTTTCAAATCGTTGTTTAGTTTCACAACGGACATCGGTTCTATAAAAAGGGTGGAACCGCTGGCAGACTGGTCATGAATCATGCCATTGACCTGACTGCGATATTCTGCTTTTACCGGAATACAATAGCGGTCGCCGCGCATGGTAATAATCGGGTCTTGCAGATAATTGCGAAGAGAACCGTTTACCAGTGAAGTTAAAGTGGAGTGTACTTTGTCATTGATAGATTCAATGCTTCTGCGAATGTGTCTTAAGGTGCTGCTTGCATCATCACTGATTTCGTCTTCGGAAATAATGCAGCGGCGGATTTCCGTAGATAGCGGAGTGAGTGGTGAGAGTTGGTCAAAATACGGATCCAGGCAGTCAGAAAGTTCATCCACGGTATCGTGTCTGCCGTAAGACTTTGCGCGGTTTGCCACTTCCAGCATTTTGCAAATGCGAAGGAGTTCCGGTGCACTGAGCGCCGCCCCTACTTCCAAACGTTTCATGGAGTCTTTTGCACTGTAGCAGCCACTAAAAGAAAGCCGTCCCTTTTTGACGATTCTCGAAAAGGCGGCCGCAGTCTGTTCCTGCGCAGTATTTATTTCATCCAAATCAACCATCGGCTTTAAATTCCTGCAACGGATTTTTCCGCTTTCTGAGGAAGCATGGTCGGTTAGAAGATTTATAATTTTGTCATATTCTAGTTTTAATAAAGTCTTTTCATTCATATTTTTCACCCTAAGTACATTTTACCCCATTTGAGTTGCAAAGAAAAGTAGAAATATGATACACTGTAAAGAACATAGAAATGATTGTTTTTAGAAGAAAAGAGGACTGCTATGAAGTTTATTAATACATTACGTGAAGGGGATTCCGTCAGGTCCATTTATTTGTGCAAGACGAAACGTTCTGCCGAGACGAGAAACGGGAAACCATATGATAATTTAACATTGCAAGACAAAACAGGTACCTTGGACGGGAAGGTCTGGGACCCGAATTCCGGTGGGATTGCAGATTACGATGAGATGGATTTCATTGAAGTTTTCGGAGAGGTCATCAGTTACAATGGTATGCTGCAATTGAATATCAAGCAGCTTCGAAAGCCATTTGAAGACGAGTATCAGGCGGCTGATTACATGCCAACCAGTGGGAAAAATGTGGATACCATGTATGAAGAACTGCTTTCTTATATCAGACAGGTAGAAAATAAGTACTTGCGTCAGTTGTTGGAATATTTCTTTGTGAATGATGCGGAGTTTATCAAAGTGTTTAAAACACATTCGGCGGCAAAAAGCGTGCATCACAGTTTTGCCGGGGGACTTTTGGAGCACACGCTCAGTATTGTGAAATTGTGCGAGTACTATGTGAAGGCGTATCCGCTGCTCAGTAAAGATTTGTTGTATACGGCAGCTATTTTTCATGATATCGGAAAGACAAAGGAATTGTCTGATTTTCCGGAAAATGATTATACAGATGACGGTCAGCTATTAGGTCATATCGTAATCGGCGTGGAGATGATTGGCGAAGCGGTGCGCAGTATTGAAGGTTTTCCTGCAAAACTCGCAAGCGAACTCAAACACTGTGTGGTAGCACATCACGGCGAACTGGAATTTGGCTCACCGAAGAAACCGGCATTGGCAGAGGCTGTGGCACTTCATTATGCGGATGCGACAGATGCAAAACTTCAGACCTTGACGGAAATCTTCAAAGATAAAGAAGGAACCGAGTGGCTGGGATATCAGAAATTGTTTGAATCAAACTTGAGAAAAACGAGTATTTAATTTGTAATTTGGGGACGTAGTGAAATTCAATTTTACTACGTCCCAAATTCAACTTAGGGGTGCCCTTTTTGAAGGAGTTAATATGCAAAAAAATGAAAAAATAATTGTTTCAATTGAAGATATTGGCGTGAACGGAGAGGGTATCGGTAAGGTGGAAGGATACACTTTATTCGTAAAAGACGCGCTAATTGGGGATAAAGTGGAAGTTGTGGTGACAAAAGCGAAAAAGAATTATGGCTATGCAAAGATGTTAAATATTATCACGCCATCACTTCAACGTGTGAATAAACGGTGCCCTGTAGCACGTCAATGCGGAGGTTGTCAGATACAGGAACTTTCATATGAGGCGCAACTGGAATTTAAGACGAAAAAGGTATATGACAATCTGGAGAGAATTGGGGGATTTGCAAAAGAACTGTTGGATAAAGTGATGGAGCCGATTTGCGGAATGGACAATCCTTTCCATTATCGCAATAAGGCGCAGTTTCCGATTGGTATGGACAAAGAAGGAAAAATTGTCGCCGGATTTTATGCAGGAAGAACTCATCAGATTATTCCGAATATGGAGTGTGCGCTTGGAGTGCCTGTAAATCAGGAAATTTTGCAAATCATCGTGGACTTTATGAACGAGAATCACATTCCGGCTTACGATGAGACTACGAGGCAAGGCTTGGTACGCCACGTCTTAATTCGCTATGGATTTACCACGAAAGAGATTATGGTATGCTTTGTGCTCAATGGGGACAGATTGCCAAAATCCCAAATTCTTGTGGACAAGTTGTCAAAAATTGAAGGCATGACGAGTATCACATATAGTGTGAATCGCGAAAATACAAACGTGATTATGGGAAAAGAAATCGGAGTTCTCTGGGGACAGGCATATATTACAGATTATATCGGTGATGTCAAATATCAGATTTCGCCACTTTCTTTTTTTCAGGTCAACCCGGTTCAGACGGAGAAACTCTATGGTCTGGCATTGGAATATGCAGGATTTTGCGGAAATGAGACAGTTTGGGATTTGTACTGCGGTATCGGGACGATTTCCTTATTTTTGGCGCAGAAGGCGAAGCAGGTCTACGGTGTGGAAATCGTGCCACAGGCAATTGATGATGCAAGAAATAATACAAAGATTAATGGAATTGAAAATGCAGAGTTTTTCGTAGGCAAAGCGGAGGAAGTGCTTCCGGAGCAATACGAGAAGAACCGTGTATATGCAGATGTTATTGTGGTGGACCCACCGCGTAAGGGTTGTGATGAGATTTTGCTTCAGACGATGGTATCGATGAACCCGGAGCGTATCGTGTATGTGAGCTGTGACAGTGCCACGCTGGCGAGGGATTTGAAGTATCTGTGCGAGAATGGGTATGAGCTGAAAAGGGTTAGGCCTGTGGACCAGTTTCCGATGACGGTACATGTGGAAGTCGTCACATGCCTACAAAGGGTGAATTCGTAGAAATCCTTGAGTTTACGCACTTTGCGAGGATTTTTAAGTTTAATCGGACTCCTGGAATTGGCAAGAAAAAAGAGATTTTTCACGAAGTAAAAGTCTCTGTCGGGTTCGAACTCGTATGAGTGGACACAAGAAAATGCAGTTCACAAATTCGATAATTACAGAAATATAAACATCAACAACAAAATAAGAAAATTAGTCGAAAGACCGCTTGTTTACTACATCTTCCGGTGTATGGCAGGCGGTCTTTCCTATTTCTTAGACTGCCGGCTTATTCATCAGACACCTCCGAAAAGGAAAGGAGAAAGCTAAGATGAAGAAGACAAGTGATATGTGCTCATGTGGGATTTACGACCATGATACAGGCACGAGAAAGGTGAGAATCAGCGAATTGCACGACTTTGAGGGGCATCCCTTTAAGGTGGAACATGATATGGAACTATTCGAACTTATGAGAAGCATAGAGGAGAAAGGCATTCTTGTCCCGCTTCTTGTAAGACCAAATCCGAAAGGCTCCGGTTATGAAATCATTGCCGGGCATAGAAGAAAGGCGGCAAGTGAATGGGCAGGGATAGACAGTGTGCCGGTAATGGTTGTTCCTATGAATGATGAGGATGCGATAATTGCAATGGTAGATAGTAACCTACAGCGGGAGCATATAAAACCAGGCGAAAAAGCATTTGCTTATAAGATGAAGCTGGATGCCATGAAGCAGCAGGGAAAGAAGCTTCCGGACACCTCGTCCCATGTTGGGACGAAGCTTAATAAGCAGGTTAGTGAGGATGGAAAGCCCGTTCTTCGTTCGGATGAAATACTGGCAAGACAGGTTGGTGAAAGTAGAAATCAGATAGCCAGGTATATCAGGCTTACAAATCTTATCCCCAAGATACTGGATATGGTTGATGAGGGGAAAATTGCATTTACTATTGCAGTGGAGCTTTCTTATCTCAAGGAAGAGGAACAGTATGAACTTCATGCGGTTATGGATTTGGAGCAGTGCACACCATCATTGTCACAGGCAAACAGAATGAAGCGTATGAGCCAGAGTGGGATGCTTGATATGGATGCAATTTATTCGGTTTTGGAAGAAGAAAAGCCGAACCAGAGGGAGCAGATTAAGATTCGGGCAGATATACTGGCGGATTATTTCCCGGATGATTTTACACCCAAGCAGAAGGTGGAGCTGATTGAGAAACTTGTGAAGGAATGGTATGAGAAGCGGATTTCAGTTAAAGAAAGGAAAAGGTGATTATTATGAGCAATGAAGAACTCTCTTTATATGAGCAGATGGGTGGAACTTACAAAGAGATGGACGGATTATATTATCCGGATATCGAGATTGAGGATGTGAGCCGATTCTGCGGAAAGTATGGAGATATGTGGAAAAAGTACATGATGGAAAATTATCATGTGCGGTACCGAAGTCTTATGTTAGATGGAAAGTTAAATGAGATTGCAATGGAAGTAAATGAGGAAGCTTATGAAATGATTGATAGTATTGAGAAAAGATACTTTGAAAAACATAAGCTGCAAAATTCTGCATCTACTATTGAAATGTGGCAGGTGCGGGAGATGATTAAGACAGTGGCGGAGGAGACAATTCTTTCAGACATTGTGTACAAAACAAGATAAGAAAGTGAGGAACAGAATATGACAGAGAAGATTAGAGAATACAAGATGAATGGGAGCCTGATTATCGGAGTAGATGCAGGCTATGGAAACTATAAGACGGCAAGAAGGGTTTTTCCTACAGCAATCACTGCAAGCGAGAAACCACCTGTTCTTGCGAAGGATTATATTGAGATGGATGGGAAATATTATATTATTGGGGAAGGTCATAAGGGATTTGTGGCTGACAAGGTGACCGATGATGATAATTATGTGCTTACCATGGCGGCAGTAGTGAAGGAACTGGAAGCAAGGGGATATACAGACACAAGAGATAATGTGCGTGTGCATCTTGCTGTGGGACTTCCACTGAAATGGGTGCAGGCACAGAGAGAAGAATTCAAGGCATATATGCTTAAAAACAGGAATGTAAAAGTCGGATATAAGCAGAGAATGTACGAGCTTGAAATAATAGACTGTACGGTCATGCCACAGTGCTATTCGGCAGTTGCAGAAAACCTTAGGGATTTTAAGGGAATGAACCTTGTTGTGGATATCGGAAACGGAACCATGAACCTGATGTATCTCAATAACGGCAGGGCTATGGAGAGCAGGTCATGGACGGAAAAACTGGGAGTATTCCAGTGTGAAAATAATATCCGTAACAAAGTAAGGGATAATACGGGAAATGAGCTGATGCGTGAGGTCATTGACAATTTTCTTCGAACAGGAGAAACAGATATTGTTGAACCGTATGCAAGCCTGATGAAGGAAGCAGCAACGGAGTATGCAGATATTGTTTTTCAGAAGCTTCATGATTATGAGTATAATGAACAGATGATGAAGCTGCATTTTATCGGTGGAGGTGCAAGAATTATTGAAGCTTATGGAAGTTACAATAAAGACAGAGTTTTCTTTAATCATGACATCAGAGCCAATGCCAAGGGCTATGAGTACTACTGCTATATGATACTTCGACATGAGCAGCGAAAGAGGGCGATGTAAATGGGTGATAAGACATGGAATAAGAATGTCCGTTTCAACATGAACAGTGAAGATGCAGTGCAGGCGTGGAGCCTGCTGCATTCTGCTGAAGTGGACAGGGAGTTTAAGTCCCAGAATGAATTTATCATCTGTGCCATCAATGATTTTTATGAAAGGCATATTAGTACAAAGAATGATCCGTATCTTGAGACAAGGGAAAAGGAAGATGCTTTTGTGGACAGGATAGTGGAACAGGTAACAGCAAAGATTCTTGCCAATATTCCGGCACTTGCAGGAATGTATCTGCTGCAACAGCAGACAGCATTGGCAGCGGGATTGCAGAATGGTGCAATGATGAATGCGACACCTGTAAAAATGGGAGCAGATGCAGTAACTGCTTCGCCTTTACCTGTGACGAATGTAGAAGCTGGATTGAAGAATAAAGCAGATGAAAAGGATATTGAACCAGAGGAAAATGAGCTGTTGGATTTTTCATTTGGGATGTAAAATGTTTTACTTTTCACACAAAGAGTTGGGAAAAAGAACCCCTTTGTGTGAAATTTATAACTGATACAAAGAATGCTACTTGACTTTGATTACGAAAAAGAATATTATATCGGTATCAAAGTCAAGAGAAGGTGATAGTATGGATATGAATCCAAAAGTGCTTGAATTTATGAAAAATAATAACAATATTATTACAACGTCACAGATGACACAACTTGGATTTACCCGTTCGCTTTTATCGTTGTATGTGAAAGAAGGATTGTTGGAGAGGGGAAGGCATGGAATATACATCTTGCCGGATTCCGTTCATGATGATATGTATACTCTAATGATGTGTTCAGAAAAGATTATTTTTTCACATGATACAGCTTTATTTTTAAATCATTTGTCAGACAGAACACCATTTATTCACTCGGTTACAATTCCAAGTAATACTAAGCTGTCTAAACAAATGCAAGAGGAATGTATATGTTATTATATTAAACCTGAACTGCATAAATTGGGAGTTGTCAGATTAAAAACAACATTTGGAAATGATGTACGCAGTTACAATGCAGAGAGGACGATATGTGACATATTGCGTTCCCGTAATAAAATGGATGAAGAAACTGTTATAAGTGCAGTAAAAAATTATGCTGCTTCGTCAGAGAAAAATCTTAATCTGTTAGCTGAATATGCGATGGTATTTGGAGTTAGTAAAATACTGAAAAGATATATAGAGGTACTTTTATGAGTTCGAAGGCAATGAGCCTGAAAGGAAAGATAAAAAATTATGCAAAAAGTAACAATATAGCAGCTCAGGTTGTTTTGCAGAATTATATGTTTGAGCGTCTACTACAAAGATTATCATTATCTGAGTACAATGAGAAATTTGTTGTTAAGGGAGGTATGTTGATTGCAGCTATTGTAGGACTTGATACCAGATCAACAATGGATTTGGATACTACCCTGAGAAATCTGCCATTAACAGAAGAACAGATTTGTGAAGCAGTTAAGTCTATATGTGAAATTGAATTGGATGATGATGTTAAATTTGAAGTTAAATCGGTCAGCCCAATAAGAAAAGACGATGTGTATGGCGGATATTGTGTAAGACTGGATGCTGTTTATGATACAATTATAACTCCACTTTCAATAGATGTGTCGACAGGCGATGTTATCACACCATCAGCGGTAAAGTATGAGTTTAGTGGTATTTTTGATGAAAGTATTAAAATCGTACTGTGGGGATATAATATTGAAACGGTTATGGCAGAAAAGGTGGAAACAATTCTGAGTCGAGGTGTTCTTACTACAAGACCGAGAGATTTTTATGATGTATACGTCTTGGGAACAACACAGGATTATGACAGGAAAACTTTTAAGGAAGCTTTAGAAGCAACAGCACTGCATAGAGGTTCTGCAGAAAAGATTAGAGATATACCGGGGATTATTTCTGTTATTTCAGAAAGTAATGAATTAAAGAATATCTGGAGAAAATATCAGAAGAAATTTGCATATGCAGAAGACATTCCTTATGAGAAAATCATACAAGTATTAAAGTTACTTCTATTGGATAACACCGATAATCCCATAAAGTCTGAGTTATCAATGAAAGCACTAAGAGAGGCTCAAGAGGCAATGAAAGGCGAAGCAGAAAAAGCAGGACTTCATACGGAAGATGATGTTAATCGTATGATAGCAGAGATGAGAAAATCTTAGGAAGATTGTAGAGAATACAATTTCGATAAGCCCTTTCCCGGGACAATGGCTACAAAGACAGAAAATACCGGCATCCCCTTTGAAGAGGCCGGTATTTTTCTGTCCGGGGGTTCTTAGGGGGCAAAGCCCCTTAAGCAGGTAGCACCGATGGTAAAGACAATGAGGAAGGAAAAGAAATGCGGGGTGTCGTTCGGACACTTCGCATTTCTTTTTTGACGAATTGGCAAGCCAGCGGTACTACCTGCTTAAAGAAAAATTTCAGAAAACAGCTATAGTACAACTTAAATATGGTTGCTACGGTATGATTTATGCTGTTGGAATATAGCTGATTTCTGTAGTAGTGGCTATGGGAAATGCTAATTTTGTAGCAGAAGTATGGTAGCAGTCATTTAAGCAGGGTGAGAGGCTATAGTAATTATGGATAATGTAGCCGACAGTAATCAGATATAAGCGAAAATGAAAACAACTGAATATGAGACAAATGAAAGAAGGAAGCTGATACAGTGCAAATAGTATTGTGTCATGCTTCCTTTTCTGTTAGAGAGGAGGGATTTTATGGTGAACAGAACAAAGGACGAGGTTATCTATGTACGAGCGGACAGACGACTGAAAGACAGATTTGAGAAACAAAAGGATGAAAGCGGATACAGAGGTAATGCCGATTTTATAAGCTATTTACTGGATGTAAATGAAGGAAAGCGAGTGGATGGGGTGACGTTAAAGGAAATAAGAGATCTGTTTTCCGACAGCAGCTTTAAAACCACGAATTATTTCTTAAAAAAGATTGAAGATAAACTGCTTCAGATATCGGAGAAGCTGATATAGAAGGGCAGGGGAGGAAGATTATGGGTGCGGTATATGGAAATGTAAAAGTGAATTACAGTTATTGTAAGTCTGTGGCACAGCTAAAAAGTGCAGACGATTATATTTTTGGAAGGCGAAAGGAACAGATTGCTGATGGTGTGGTGAAGACGCAGAATCATCTTTACAATGCATTGGGATGTAACAGGGATAATTTTTCTAACAGTATTCTTATGACAAGGAAAATGCATGATAAGAAGTACAGCCGCTATAAACAGAAGGAGATTCTGGCACAGAAGCTGTCCATATCCTTCCATCCGGATGACAATGATAAACTTACCTATGAAGGTGCCTACAGAATTGCAGAAGAGTTTGCAAGAGAGTTTTTCTGGTCAAAAGGCTATGAGGTATTATTTGCGGTGCATACGGATACAGAGCATATTCATGTGCATTTTCTGGTAAGTAACTGCAATCTGAGGGATGGAAAGTCATTTCGCAGAGGTCCGGCGGAACTTAAGGAAATGTGCAGCTTCTTTGGAGAACAGTGCAGGAAGCATGGACTGACACATTCCTACAGGGATACTTATTATGTGAAGGATAAGAGCCGTGAGAGATGCAACTTTGCAGAATATCAGATGAAAAAGAGGGAAAAACTGTCATTTCGTGAAGAGATGAAGATATATCTTAGAAATGCGATAAATACCCCTGAAACAAGGACATTAGAGGATGTAATCCAATATGTGAAGGATTATTTTATGATGGATGTGAAGCTACGTGGTAACACAATCTCTTACGCCCTTCCATATAGGCGGAAGAAAAATGGAGAACCTGTATCTGTCAGAGGAAAGAGACTAGGAGAGAGGTTTACTGTCTCTGGGATTACAGAATATATGGAGCAGAAGCAAAAGAAGCGAATAGAGTATCAGCGGATTGAGGCAGATATTGAGCAGATGAAAGAATTCCTACGTGATTATGATGAGTGGGAGAAAGAGCCGGATTATAAAAACATGCCACTTGCAGAGCGTGTGGCAATACTGCCGGAGCCGACAGAGGATGTTATGGAGGAACTTCAGATGTATGAAAAACGAATGGGTTACGATAAGGATACGATGCGTAGAATGCGGTATAAGATGAGCGTGTATGATGAATTTCTGGAGGAGTATGAGGCGAGGAAGAAGCAGTGGAGAACAGAAAAGGTTAGAGAATTTGGACTATGCAAGGATAGGAGCAACCGATAAAAGAAAGTAAAATAATATTTTTAAATGGCAGACCATTAGTTTTAGTACTTTGAGAATGAAAGTATGAAAATTGCCCGCACTGAGGCGGGCACGACAATTAGACGATAGGTTTTGGAACCTGTGAATGATGATGTTTATGGCAAATTGTAATAAAACTGAGCAATTGATAATTATTTATGTTTATTTCTCCATTCTCTTGGTGATACTCCATAAATTGTCTTAAAAGCACGTGAAAAATGAAGCTGATTTTCATATCCGACAGCAGAACCGATTTCTGCAATGGATAGGGAGGTCAGCTTTAATAATTCGGTTGCCTTGACCATACGGTAGTTCATTAGAAATTCCTGTGGGGAACGTCCGATTGAATTACGGAAAATCTTTCCGAAATAACTACGGTTGATTCCGCAGACAGCAGCAATATCTTCGATGGTAATATTGTTTTGAAAATTCTGTTCAATGTAGTTGATTGCTTCTTTAATATAATAATTACTCATTTTGCTACTTTGTACCAGTTTTGCTGACTTCGCAGACCGGGTAAGGTAATCCAAAAAGAGATAAAGATGTCCGATGAGATGAAAAGGAGATTCCTTTGCATGATGGACAATATACAGCATTTCATTCATCAACTGTTCACGTAAATCTTTGGAGTGAGAGTGATACACAGGCGTGTTGACAGAAAGCTCTGTCAAGTCAATCGCCTCCTTCACGCGCAGTCCGTCAAATTCAATCCATACATATTCCCAGGGCAGATTCTGATCGGCAATATATGTCGTGATCTGTCCGGGAAAGATTAAAAACCCCTGTCCGCTTTTAATAGAATAGGTCTGTGTTTCCCCTTTTGTAGTGTTTGCCATGAGGGTACCTGTACCTGAAATAATATAGTGAAATAAATAGTGATTTCGTGTAGCAGGACCAAAAGAATGTCCGGGTTCACACTGCTCATAACCGTATTGATACATACCTAAATCAATGAAATTCTCGTTTGGAAAAATATTAAAGAATATGTTACTCATTTTGAACTCCTTATAGTAATTTATACCAAAATGCATCATTATGTGATATTATATCACGAAATAAAGCATTTGGGTATAAAAAATGAAAAATACCGCTATTTATAGATGGCATATTGGCATGTTATAATTGATTTATCAAAAAACGAAAAAGAAAATTTTCCCGAAAGGAGAGAGAATATGTCAAAAATCAAGATTAAAATTAAGAAAGGAAGCTCTATGACGGTAGGAATCATGATGGTAATGGCAAGTCTTACAGGATGTGCACAGAGCTCGTCAAGTGAAAAAGTGGAAGTAGAACTGGTTTCCTACAAACCAGAAGCGGTAGCGGCTTTTGAGAAGATTGCAGAACGATTCAATGAAACACATGATGATATTCACCTGACGATTGATTCGCCAAATGAAGCTATGA
>CAZRZV010000032.1:0-4426 GCA_964604665.1 uncultured Faecalimonas sp.
TATCTGCTTTTCATGTCCCACACTCCTATTCTGTAAAGATAATCACACTACCATCTCTAAGGCCGAACTCTGCGAGTGTTTTGTTCCCCTTGAGCAGAGCAATTGGGTTTTCCGATTTAAGATAGCAGTTCTTTATATCTGAAACATCAATATTTAAATCGTAGGCTGTATTCAAAGCTTCAACCAGCTCATTAGCGGAAATACTTAATGGTATTTCAAGATCAAGAGAGAGATTCTTCTTAATCATTTTAAATATAACAATTGCATTCTCTTTGTTCATTACGCAACCTCCTACATCACCAGAAATGCTGTTTTCTGAATTCCACTGTCACTCGCCAAGTCACTGCATTTCATTTGATCATAGTGTGCAAAGTGCTCAATGTAATCATTAACGCTAAACTTAAGTGATAACTTGGGGGATATCAAAGCATTATCCTCTTCCTTATTAAAATCATTACACACGAAAATATATTTTTCCGCACTTGCACCATTAATGTTGGATACAAGTATATTTGTGGCCAAAACAGCCGCAAATGTTTGTTTCGTTACCACCACAACTTTGTCAGAAATATTCAGTAATGTTGCTTTATCTTCGTCAAATGATACATCCGCATCAACAATGATGAAGTCATACTCACCGCTTTTCTTTGCCGAAATAATTATTTTCTCAAAAATAGAATAGTTTAATCCCAGGGACATTAATGCTGCCTTAAAAGGGGGAATATAGCTGAACAATTCCTTACGGATAACATGCTTAATATCCGAATAGATATTATCTGTTGCTGCAGCAAGTTTCGCGTATACATCTGCAGCGGTAATAGCAGAGTGATTTTCAAGCATATGCTGGAAAACCTGTAGGCGAGATGCATTAATGTAAAGAACCCTCTTGTAGTTCTTAGTCAGTGATGCGCTGACTCCCATGGCTGCTGTGGTTTTACCAGTTCCTCCACTAGCGGAATAGAACAATACAACCTGAGTTTCTTGCTTTGTTGATTTATCCAGTTTAAGAACATCTGCACTCTTGCCGGTAATCTCGTTAAAAATTTCCTTGATGCTTGTATACTTAAAAATATGATTAACATTCAGATCTGCAGTTTGGTCTTCCTCATACTGCTCGTTCATAACGAATATATGAGAAATGTTATGACGCTGCATTGCCTGGCTGTATAATTCTTCAGAGACAATCAGTATATCAGCTCTTTGAGGAGTGGAGAAAAGAGTATCAAAATACTCCTCGTCAGTAATAATTTCAAGCTCCACTTTCTCGAAAAAGTCCTCGACAAATTTCAACTGGAGGGGGACGATATAGCTGATATCGGTGTCAGCAATAATAATTCTTGGCTTTGCCATATCTTTTCCTCCTTATCCTATACTTACTTGGAAATCACTATTAGCCAAACGTATTACGTCGCCATTGTTAATGGGGTGCGGCTGATTAGGCTGCAACTTCACCTTATTTACATATGTACCGTTTGCGCTTTGCAAGTCAGTAATTGTATACTGGCTTTCTCTTTTATTTATACGACAGTGAGAACGGCTAATCATCTTATTAAAATCAATAACACCGTCGCAAAGTTCTGCCTTTTTACCAATGACAAATTCATCTTTGGTCACGGCAATTTCAACGCGGGTAGGCGCATTCATCGCTATAATGCGCAACAAACTGGAACCTACTCTTCCTCCGCCAACATCAGTCTGACCAATATGAGACTGACCGACGCCCGTGCTCTTGCCACCTTTAATGCGAGCAAACAGATCCTCTATACTAAGCATGCCGTTTGAAAGATCGGCAGAAAACTGCATAGTTTTAGGGGTAGAGAGCGTGGAAACTCCAGAGATAAGTTTTACAAGTCCGGTTCTAATTTCATTTTCAAAGCTTGAATTGTCATCGTAAATTCGTTTGCTAAGCGGCAGATACACCAGACTGACTTTATGAGTCGTAGGATCCACATAAATGCGCTCAAACGAAATATCAATGTTTTGGCAAGATAAGAATCCGTTGTGTTTTACATCAATAATGTCGGATAAAAGATTCGCCACAATTGTTAAGAAGTTGTCTGCATCCAATGACGGAATCATCGATGCAAACGATCTAAGGCCCTTGGTAAGGTAGTATAGCTGCACCTTTCCGTTATACACCATTTTCATGCACTTAACAAAACAGCTGTTTGCTTGGCTTTGAAGCACCTTATATTCCGTGGACAAAAAGGTGCCATTGTCGCTCAAGATATAGGAAAAGTTAGAGCCACATTCCATTTCCTTTATATAATTGTTTTCAATCAAAGCATTCATATACTCAACACCTTCTTGTCTTAATCTTTTGCTATTTATCACAAGTTGGAACACATATATTTGATGTGATCTAACTTCTAACAAATAGCTCTGGGATTCCCGTGCAGGGGAGAGCCTGCACGGGAGTCTCGTGAACTACTTATTGCTTAATTACTTTTCCTCTTTCTTCTTACGCTTGAATGCGATCAGGAACCAGATAGCAGCTGCAAGAACTACAACGCCACCGATGGAGCCCCAGAAGAGTGCGGTATTTGCATACCAACGAACGAAGAAGTTACGAGAAACAGTTACTTCATTGAAGAATACATATGTGCTGTTCTCATTATCATCGGAGTGTGCTTTGAGGAAGTCCTCAGAGTTGGTATCGGTCACATTACCCGCAAGGTCAGTAACTTTGATCTGAACCTTATGAGCTGTTGTGCCGTCCTGTTCTTCGAGGTCGAAGCTTCCAGTGAAGTTGTAAAGGTTATCAGCAATATCTTCTTCTGTAAGTGTCTGAATTGTCTCACCGTTTACGATGATTTCAATGGTCTTCAAACCTCCAACATCAACGATGGTATACTTAACGTTAAGCTTGCCATCTACAATCTTATCAACATCAGCAATTTTCTTATCGAGGTTTACGATATTTCTGATTTCAGGAGCAACAGAGTCAACAGTAAAGTTCATGGTATCAAGGATTTCATTACCAGCTTCATCAATCGAGTTCTCAGGAACACTGGTAGACTCATTGTTCTCAGAGTCATCTGCCGCATATGCGGAGGTCAAAGAAATCTTATAAACACCATCCTGCTCAAAGTTGGAAGCCTTAATGGTGTAAACATACTGATACCAGCCGCTTTCACCGATACCTACCTGAGCATTGATGTTTTCAGGATTGCTTGTGAAGTCTACGTCTACTGTTTCACCGTCACGGGTAATGAGAATCTTCAATGAACCTTCAAGGATTCTATCAGCGTTGTACTCTGTAATAACAAGGTCATCTTCAACGGAAGTAATATACTGTCCGCCATCTTTGATCAACGCCACGAGCTCATCACTGTACTCATAAACAGAACCGAATCTGTTAATTGTGAACTTAATCTCGGATTCTGAAGTATGCTTGGCTTTATCGGTCATGGTGATCTTGAGCACGTAGATACCATCATTGCCAACCTCGGTAGGAATGACGAAACTTCCAGAGCCGCCCTTGTCGTTGTCAGTAACCTTAACAAAGGTTTCGGTTACATCTTCAACCTTATCAAAGCGAGTTCTTGTAAGTTTAATAGTCTTAGTATCGAAGTTCTGATCAGCAAAATTGAAGCCGATTGTGGCTTCGCCCTTATAAGCGCCACCAACCTCAGTCTTAGCTGCACCATTGATAGTGTAGGTAGGAGCCTCGATCTTCGTATCAATGGTCATCTGCTTAGAGGTGTAGGTTGCCATCTTATTAGAGGACTTATCTGTGTAATTGATGGTAACAATATAGTCACCGTCTTCAGTTAAGGTAAAGGTACCAACGTGAACATCCACACTGTTATCCTTCCAGGTAGGAGTTACTGCTGTTGCAGCGCCACCATCCTTGGAAACCATAACCTGAACGTCGTTAGCGTAGAAGTTAGCTTCGTTAACGGTAATCGTTGCGGTAATATTGCCATTGTAGTAGGAAATATCGCCAACGGTGTTAGTTGCTTCGTTGTAGCTTACCTGTGCAGTAGGAGCAATGTTATCTACAACAATTCGCTTCGTTTCCTTATGAGCGTCTGTTTCGTTTCCAGCACGGTCAGTAGCTGTGAACTCAACAGTACCGTTGAACTGATTATCGTTGCCGAGAACCATCTTCGGAATCTCAAAGGTAACAGTTGCGGTTTTTCTATCTGCGGAGTACTCAATATCTGCAGCCTGAATAGCTTCATTGATAAGCTCAGCATTCACATTGCTTACGCCTGCAGCATTCAGATAGCTGTAGAGGAAGGAGTGAACCTCAGATGTCGGATCTTCTGCAGTGAGTGTTACAGTCATTTTAGCGTTGTAGAAACCGAAAGTTACAGACTCAAGCACAGTATCAAGCACGCTAGTACTGTAATTAACCTTAAGGTTTGTAGGATCGGTCTTATCAACGGTGAAGTAGTCGGTTGCATAATCTTCTGCAGCA
>CAZRZV010000032.1:4436-16431 GCA_964604665.1 uncultured Faecalimonas sp.
TCAGCATTAGTTGCTTTATCGGTGTACTCAACATCAAAGGTATAGTTAGCATCACCAGGATACGTAATAGTGATAGTATGAACATCACCGGTAGAGTCTACAGACCATGCGGTTTTACTGTTCAACGCATCTGCATCAAGGTCAGCACCGGTAACATCTTTTGCAACGATAGAGAACTTAACTTCCTCGGCAATAAAGTTGTGTTCGGTAATGGTAACAACTGCAGTCTGAGTATCAGCAAAATATTTACGTTCGTTGCCATCACGGTCGGTAAGCTTATTTGCTACGTTCTTGTTCAGATATTCAACATTGATAACCGGAAGGGTGGTATCGATTGTATGCGTATCAGAAACATACTTAACCATCTCGTTATTGGAACGATCAGTATACTCAACAGTAATTACATAGTGTCCGTCACCAGAATGATCCGCAGGAGCAGGCAGAGTAAATGTACCAATAACCTTGTCTTCTGCATTTCTTGTTCCCCAAGAAACGGAACCATAGTTAAAGGCTTCACCGTTCTTTGTAACAGTAACCACTACATCTTCAGCATAGAAGTTAGCTTCGGTTACAGTAAATTTTACATCAACGGCATTGTTGTAGAAATAATCCTGACCAATGACTCTGTCGGCCTCTGTATACTCAACAGAAATTTCCGGAGCAATAGTATCAACAACAATGATATTTCCGTTATCTACCTTCTTAACGCTCTTGTTTTGGAATGCGTCGGTAGCCAATACGCTGATATAACCTCTATACTGATCAAATTCATCAGCTGTCAAAGTGATTTCAGCAGTAAACTTAGACTTGTCAGTCTGATCCTGTAATGCAGGAATAGTCGCATCTGTCAGACTGTCCGGATGCTTGATGGTGCTTGCACCGGATTCCTTTGTATAACCCCAAGTGAAGGATTCAACACCGGCACTTGTGTCATAGGAAGTAAATCTTACAGTTACAGAAGGATTGTAGTAACCAAAGGTAAATACATTAAGGAAGGTTTCCCAAGGAGTAGTAATGTACTCTATAGTAGGTTCAGTAGGTGCGTTGTGGTCGATAATAAACTCATCTTCCACTTCCTGAGCTGCCTCCCAACCTGCGATGTCCTGATAGTCCATCTTCAGATTATAAATACCGTTTACATACTGGTCGTATTCGTATGTGTAAACATCGCCAGCTTTAGTCCATGTTGCATTGTTTAGGATAGTTGTGAGCTGAGCTGCTGTAAAGGCAACATCTGCACCAGTTATATCCTTCATAGTGCCGGTAATAACAACATCGCTTGCACGGAAGTTGTGCTCAGTTACGGTAAAGATGGTCTTCTGAACATCGCCGTTGTGAACATAATCAATCTTCACAACAGGAGGTGTCTTATCAACAGTAATGATTTCAGAAGCGTAATCAGCCATCTTGTTGTTAGCCTTATCGGTGTAAGTTACATAAACAACATAGTCACCATCACCGGCTAAAGTAAATGTACCAACCTTATTATTCCAAGAAGGTGTTATTACAGTTGGGGCAGCACCGTCTTTCGATACCTTCACGATAACATCTTCTGCATAGAAGTTGGTTTCAGTAATGGTAAGTTCAACAACTACATCGCTGTTAAAGAAGTGGGCGCCATTATAAGTATCTTCCTGAGCAGTGTAAGGTTCTTCACCCTGATATTTAACGGAAAGTTCAGGAGCAATAGTATCTACAATAAATACATAGTCATCAGTTTTTCCGATTTCATTGGAAGCCTTATCTGTAGCAGTGAAGGAAATCTTACCATACATCTGCTCTGCCTGATCGGCAGGAAGAGTAAGTGTAGCCGTTGCAACCTTAGTTTGTGCATTTACATTAACTGCAATTTCCTTAGTTACAGCTGCACCAGACTCAGGAGTATAGGTCCAATCGAAATGGTCAATGCCGGAGGTTACATCCTTTGCGGTAAAAGTAATAGTGACAGACGGATTATAGAAGCCCAAGCTCTGACCAAGTTTCTGGACAAGGTTCAGTTCGGAGAACTCAATCTTCAAATCAGCAGGGTTCACGGAATCTATCTTTACATTAACTGCAATCCTATCAGTGATACCTCCAGTTGTTGTATTCTTCAAATATACATAGCGAATATCAGTACCCTGGTTGCTAAATTCCGTTGTAGTTTTAAAACTATCACTTGCTTTTTGTGCAATTGCATAGCCATCAACTGGTGTAACTGTTGCTTTTGTCTTATACCAATCGTTTGTACCATCTACAGCAGATAAGGTATAGGGATTGGTAGGTGTTGCTTCAAAAGAAACGATTACTCTGTAAGAAATCTCATCAGCACCGTATCTTCTTGTAGCCGCTTTCTTTGCAGTAACAATGATTTCGTTATTTCCGCTGCGAACATCTTCAACTAACTTGTCGATATCGGTTACAGTAAGTTTTCCGCTTGTAGAATTAATAGCAACACCCTTAACATCATTGATGATATAGGTTATATTGCCGGTAATCCACATATTCTTCTTGGATGCCTTCTGCTCAGAAATTGTGGAGCTTGTTCCAATTACGAAATTCTTCTCAGTTTCGGCAAATTCAATGTACTGTCCATTGGAAGAAACAGCACCTGTCACATCCAAATAATATTTGATTACGCACTCATTATAGTTATCGTTTCCAGAGAGTTTAGCAATAACAGTAATTGCGCCAGGATGATTTACAGTAAGAGTACCATCAGCGGCGATTTCAGCGACATCTTCATCAGCAACAATTTCGTAAGTAATTGTTCCATTTGCTAATGCTTCTATGTCTGTTGCAGAAAAATCATATGTTTTGCCGTAAGGAACAGTACCCTTCAACTCAATAGCTTCTGGATTTGTATCATTGGCCATTGCATCATACTCATCAAAGTCAAAGCTCTGATCAGCCTTAGAAATGGTCACAGTAATCGGGAAAGCTGGGGTATTCTTATCGTTGTAGCCATCTTTGGTTGCCTTTACGAAAATTACGTATTCTCCAGCTTCAGTTGCTACAGGAATAGTATCTGTTACCCAAGTTGCCTGATTATCGTCACTGTATTTCAAGGTATAGTCGCCATCCTTGGTCACAGCCAACAGTTCTTTTTCAGTTGTATCGTAGGTTCTATTGACTGCTTCAATCTTTAGATCACCAAGGTCGATCTCACCGAGCGCAATATCAACATTGACAGTCTTTTCAAACTTATTGTAGTTTGCGCCACGGTCAACAGTCAGTTTAACGGTATAAGCACCAACTGCCATTCTTTCGGGAACTGCCTTACCTATTTCATCAGTTCCATTAACAGTCCAAGTTACGCTATCGCTTTCTGTGAAAGCACCTGTCAAAGTAACAAGCGCCTGATTAGCTTCGTTATACTTGAGACCAGTTACAGGAGCAATATCAATACCCTCAATATCAGCAGGGTTGATAACTGTTTGCACAGTCTTATCAAGGGTAGTATAGCCTGTACGTGCAACTACCACCCTAACACTATATGTGCCAGCATCCGTTGCTTTAGGAACTTCAGATACGGGATCAGTTGCGCCATTCAGATAATACTCAACAGTATCTCCCGCAACCTCAGTCACAGAAACAAGTTCCTGCTCACCACCATTATAGGTGAGAGTCTTACCGGAAATCTGGACATCCTTTATTTTAGTGCAGGTCATTTGAATAGTGAAATTATCCTGAAGGCTCGTAATTACTTGATCATATGCGTCGTTTGTGTATGTCGCATAATCATCGTGGGTAACAGTGATGGAGCTTACCATAATGTTTCCAGGCTCGGAACCATAAAATATAACCAACTCACCATTTGCATCTGTAAGAGCACCACCGTCCCCCATTACATAATCATTCAAATCATTGTCAAAAATGCTATAGTTTACTTCTGCTCCTTCAATCGGTTCGCCAGTGACATCATCAACCACTGTTATAGTTACAGCGTCCGGATGAGTTGTGGTTGCTGCGTGAGCCACCATCGTAGAGAACGGTATCATTGAGAACACCATTACAAACGATAAGAAGGCCGCGAGCAATCTGTGCGAAGCTTTGCTTTTTACATTACTCATAGCTACTTTCTCTCCTTGTGCGTCTAAATTTAGTTGCTTTATATATTCTCCCGTTGAACATACAGTGCATATGCAACGAAAAAACCAATAAGAATAAGAGGATGTACGATATGTATTCGTATTTCCACTCTGTGAAGCCGATAATTACAAATAAGAGAAAACTCAAAACCATTGTTACATCGGCAACTGTTGCAGGGACATTGGTGAAGAACTCAGCGATGCCCGGACGACAGTTCATTTTCACATTGCCATCAACCTTTCGGTTAATGAACCATTTGCGTTCTGAATTTGCCATTGCTATCATCACATAACCTGCTATAGCCGAAATCCAGAACACCAGTCCAATTAACACAGTCATCTTTCTGTCCTGCTGTCCCATCTGGACTGCCATAGGCATTAACAGGATGGAGATAGACATTAGAAATTGGAACATAACAGCAAACCAGAATAATTGTTTTATTTTCTGAATGCTTTTCATCCAATCACCTCATCGGTGTGGACGAACATTACCTCTTCGATCATTTCAAGCTTTTTGCCACCGGTACGAGCAGGATGCTTTTGAGCCGGGGAGTCGAGAGGTGCAGTTGCGTTCTCATCGATAAGTAAGCCTGTTGTTTCGGATCCAAGAATTCCGGTTGCTTCATCAAGCACTCCGGTTGCCTCAGATTCGAGGCCGTCCGCTTTATTTTCCGCTAACAAACCAGTTTCGGGTTTGCCATCATCGGAAGCTGTAGTTTTTTTCTTAAGCTTATCTGAGTCTGGCATCGTTCCGGTCAGTTTGCCGCGTTCGGCGTTTGTCTTACTTTCTTTGTAAGCCTTTGCACCGGTTTTTTCGTTTGCTGCACGCATCTTAGCAATGGACTTTCTCGCAGTTCTACCGGAAAGATCACCGATAACCGTCGGAATCTTAAAGAAGAACCAAAAGAATATTGCCAGTACTAAACATACGCCTGCAACTGCAAAAGAGATAATTGATAATGTCTGTAAAGTTTGTGCCATATCTTAATTACCTCCTTGCTGACGTTTTTCTACTTCGTTGTATTTCACATTGATATTTGCAATAAACGAATCATAACTTGATTTGATTTCATCCTTCAGCTCATTAACATACGGAAGAGTGGATGTTATTCCGTTAGCCTTCTGATAAAGGTCTGCCATCAAATCAAGAGCTTGCTGTCTATCAAAACCTACACCAGCCATATACTCTGCCTGGTCGTTAATCAAAAGCATTGTTACATAGTAAAGCGAAATCTTATCGTAGTTAGCTTCACTATCTGTAGCTTTATTAACTGTAGCCATTGCAGTCTCTATTTCCGCAAACAAATCGGTGTAGTCCTGCAGGGAGTGCTCAGATGTTGTACTCTGCTTTGTCATAAACTCACAAATAGAGTTGTAACAAATAGCGATTTCCTTTTTATCGTAATTCGCCTCAGCTTCTGCCGCTGTTTTGAAGAAACTTTGGGCACTTACTGCTCTACTCTTGAAAGAACCATCATAATCCGAGAAATAAAGCTTACCCATGTCGTAATACATGTCTGCGATTTCAGGATTAGTTAGGTCTAACGAATCAGCATTAGATTCAATCGTATTGCCAACTTTGGTTATTTTATCATTAGAAGCATCATGATTCTTGTAATAGTCAATCAGCTTGTTGTAAGCATCCACACGCTCTGGGTAAATTCCAACAGCAGCAAAATATTTGGAAGGATCAGAACCCGCAATATTTGCATCGTAGTCCTGGTTGTTAACACTTGTTGCTGTCATATTAAGAATAAGTCCAGCGATTGCCATAATTACCGACATACCAATTGCAACGATGAAAGAGATAAGCTTTCTTCTTTGCATCTTTTTAAAGCCTTTGGTAATCAGTTCCGGATGCTCAAGATCATAGAGCAAGTCCGCACAGCTTTGATATCTGTTTTCTGCCGCCGGCTCTACGCATCGGTCAATGATAATCTCGATACCTTCGGACAATTCCGGGTTCCACTGTCTTACCGGGGCATAAGGCTCACCGTTTCGCGGATCCACACCGGTAAGCAAATGATGCATTGTCATGCCCAGTGCGAAAATGTCGGATCTCGGGTCAGTCTGACCACTGTATTGCTCCGGAGGAGCATATCCTTTGGTACCAAGAACTGTGGTGTCTGCAAGATTCTGTTCTTTATACTCTCTTGCTATACCGAAGTCGATAATCTTGATATTTCCTTCCGGCTTCAGCATTACGTTCGCCGGTTTCATATCTCTATATATAATGGAAGGTTTTTGTGAATGCAGGTATGAAAGAGCATCACAGAGCTGCTTTGCCCAGTTGACAACCATTTCTTCCGGCTGCGCACCATACTCATTCAGAATCTTATCCAAAGATTCACCTTCGATGTAGTCCATAACAACGTAAATTGTAATGCCGTTGTCGATGATATCTACGATTCGAGGAAGAGAAGGATGGTCAAGTTTTTTCATCATGTTCGCTTCGGCAAGCAAGCTGTTTACGACGATTTCATCGTTTTTGCCGCTACCTTTTTTGCGAATCTCTTTAACCGCCCACTGCTTATTTAAGCGTTTATCCATTGCGAGGTAAACAATGGACATACCGCCTCGGCCAATCTCTTTCAGTATTTCATATTTACCGTCAATGACGGTTCCGATTTCTGTCATATGCCCTCACCTCACTCTGCTTTAATCAGAAGCACCGAGATATTGTCTTTTTCTTCTCGGCTCTTATTCTGTTCGATAAGATACTTTGCATTGTTGTGCATTGCATCCTTATTCATCAAATTGATAGGATTGAGGGATTCGTAAATTTCTGCCTCTGTAATCTCGTGTCGGAAACCATCCGAGCAGAGCATATATGCACCTTTCTCGGTCTTACCACAGATAATCTGAGGCTCAACGACTTTTGAAGCTCCGATACACTGCAAAAGTAGGTTGCGACGCTTGTCAGTCTTTGCTTGTTCAAGTGTCATTGTGCCACGGCTAATCTCTCTTGCCACAAAGGTTTGGTCCGTTGTGAGCTGTGTAAGAGATGCGCCAATATGATAAATACGCGTATCACCAACGTGGCCAATCACATATTGATCATCAATGAACAGGATTCCTGAGAAAGTTGTTCCCACACCTTCAATACTATTTTCTTTACTATACTCAAGGATTTGTGCATTCAATTCCTTGAGAAGAAGCGACCACTTGGCGCCGATAACTTGCAAATCAACATTTTCGAGTTCGTAAGGAAGTTCTTCATCAAACCACTGTGCGAATGCCCGAATAGCGGTTGCGCTTGCCAGTTCACCTTTGGATAGACCGCCCATGCCATCACACACGACTGCAAGCAGCACTTCTTTACCATCTGCTTTCGCGTGTTTTATTAGGACACTATCCTGGTTTGTATCTTTAGAGATACCGATATCGGTATCTGCTGTAGCTATAAACCGCATTTTTTCCACTCCTTTTCCAATGATGTTATATTAAACCATCAGGTTTCGTACCATTCTTGCAAAAACGTTCATACGCCGCATTTACCTTGCGCATTTTTATGGTTCCAACAAATCCCGATACTACATTTATGAGTCCTACAACGAAAGAAAAACCATCAAACAACATGAAGGAAAAGAACAAGCTGTAAATTGTAATCACTAATGGCAACATCCAATTCTTATAAAACAAAAGGGTAAATGCTGCAGCTAAATAAAAAACCACGCTTACAATAGAAATGATGTCACCGAACAGGAAATCTATCAAGTTGGTAGCTGCACCGACAATGGAAATTACCATTGTTGCTGTTATCCATCCTTTAGTTTTCTGAGAAGCATATTTTTCATAAAAAGTTCTACCGTTTTCCATTTGTACACCTCTCTTCCTATGCATTAAATATAAATTCTTCGTTGCCCAATTTCAGTCTATCGCCATCATGAATCTCGACCTCCATGTGAATTGGCAACTCTTGATTATTGATGTATGTGCGGTTCTTGGAATTAAGGTCCTTTACAAAGTATTTATTGCCTCGCGTTATGATATCAGCATGACTTCTGCTTACCGCAATATTGTTGGTAACAAAATAGTCAACATAGCTTCGTTCTTTTCCCAGCCTAAACACTGGCTTGTTAATACTGATTGTCTCCTCAGTGAGAACCCGGAACAAAGTGGGAAATCTGACATTTGCATTGTTTTCCACTAAAAGCCCGGTTGCCTCATCTTCATCGCCGGTACTTGTTAAAAGACCTGTGGCATCATCATCGTCATCGACATTGTTCAGAAGCCCGGTTGCCTCGTCATCGTCACCGAGTAGTCCAGTAGCATCATCGTCTCCACCTTCCACAAGCAAGCCTGTGGGATCATCATCCTCAACCAGCAATCCGGTAGGATCATCGTCGTCCTCTGTTTTCTTCTTTTCATCGTAATGGTCGTAATAACGCTGCGGCTTATTTGTCATAAAGCCACTTTGACCTGCATTCTGCTTCTTAATTGTGTTTACAACGCTTCTATCTTCTTTTGCAACGAATGCCTCGACCTTATTAATGTCAAACGGTTTCATTGCTTTGAAAAAATAAATAAACCTTGAAACAAAGTCATTATCCTTTTCATCAGCAGGTTTTACCGAATACGCAATTGCTTCAATGAACTCAATCAAGTTCATATTCTGCTGACCCATTACAGTCGGTACATAAACAAATTGAACCTCTTTGGTGACTTCATTTATGTACACATACTGGAGATTCATAACCAGATTATTTATTCCCATATTGTTTGCCTGCAGTTTTTGCACAGCAACAACAACTTGTTCCAGTATAAATAGAAACTCTCTTTTCGTTACTGGTCTCTTTAATCTATCATAAAGACTTATGCCGACAGGACCGGTATATTCAATCAGATTCTTTTTGACCATTTTGGGCTTAAGAAAACCGCGCAAAAAAACACGAGAGAATCTATCGAGTTCCTTTTCGTCAATAGTCTCACCAAATGTTGTTTTAGCTTTGACTAAAAGTTGGCAATCTTTTGTTTTCGCTTTGAACTTCACGCATATTACCTCCTTTAGTCTGGAATTTCTGAAGCATCATTCAAGTTTTTGATCGCTTCCTTAACCAATTTCATTTGCGGTGCAACAAAAGCATCTTCTGAAAAAATCATATAATTTGCCACAGATGTAATTGTCAAATATACATACGGTTCAATTGCGTCTTTATTACAATTTAGTTTTTTTGCAATCAAATCAGTATAGTGGTCATATCTTCTGGACAATCTATCTAATACTGGCTTAACGCTATCCTTGTAGCGTTTGCTGGCACACACCGAAACTAAAAAACGCATTGTCGGAGCCATTTCATCCGCTCTCGACTTCAACCGCTTTACCATGAGATCCGGATTCGATAAATCTTTTATTGCTGGTGATATCAGTGCGTTTTCAAGACGCAAAGCTGCCTCTTCAGCACAAAGAACAACTGCTTCATCCTTGCTTGAAAAATAATAATACAATCCGGCGTTTTGCAATTTTAATGCACCGCTCAAGCTCCGGGTTGATGTTTCCGAAAGACCTTTTTCAATGAAATGGTCAAGACAAACATTTATAACTTCCTTTTTACGATCAGGTTCCATATTCTTCACCCCTTTTTTCTTAACCTATTTCTTTACCCCTCGTCATCCATTATCAAGCGCTTGCTCGGTTTAGGCTCAAAAAAATATGGTTGAGCCTACTTTGCGTAGAACTACAAGTTCTTAACTTCTAATATGTTTACATATTTCGGCTTATTATACCATGACACGCCCCAAAAGTCAATAATTTTGCCTGCGCTTTTAAAAGAAAACAGTCGAAATTGTTATAAAAAATGCCTTGATGTTATGACAGTACAAACAATTCTATCAACTAACCCTCTATAAGTGGTCAAAATGAATGGTCAAGATTAATAGCTTTACCATACTCAAAATTTAGACTGCTTCACCTTGGGATCTTATCATATAAGATATAAGAAAATCAACACTTAGTAAAACAAACAGAAAAGGAGAATACTATGTCAAAACGTGGTGATAACATTCATAAAAGAAAAGACGGACGTTGGGAAGGCCGATTCAAAAAGGGACGTAAACCAGACGGCACAATTATTTATGGATCTTTGTATGGGAAGACATATAGAGAAGTGAAGTCTAAGTTGTCAGAACTTCCAAAGATTGAACAGAATCTTCGATTACCTCAAAATCACGAAAGAACCTTTGGAGAAGTACTATCCCTATGGATGGAGCATAATCGTATTCGTTTGAAAGGCGGAACCATTAACAAATATCAAAATTTGATTGACACACATATTATGCCTGAGTTGGGTCGAGTTAAACTGTCAGAATTAGACTCTACAATGATAAATGCATTCCTGACAAAGAAAATGACTTCTGGAAGAGTGGATCATAAAGGCGGACTTTCTGCTTCATATGTAAGAAGCATCATGTTAGTAATCAGCTCGTCGATAAAGTATGCTGTTGAAGAACAAATGTGTTTGCCTTTAAAGACTCCGATTTGTAAGCCATCGACCACAAAAAAAGACCTTCCAGTTCTCAGTAGGGACGAACAGAAGCACTTAGAACAATATCTTCTTACAGACTTAGACAATACAAAAGCGGGTATTCTTATTTCACTTCACACAGGATTAAGAATTGGTGAAATATGTGCACTCACTTGGGATGATGTCGATTTGCAAAATCATATTATCAAAGTGCGCCACACTGTAGCAAGAGTGAAGGATAGCGATTCCCGTTTTGGTAATTCAAGCTGTTTGATTTTAGATACACCAAAAACAGCTGCGTCCACAAGGGATATACCAATTTCGTCGGCATTGCTTCCTATTCTCACCACCATAAATAATCAGTCATCATCAAAGTTTGTGGTTTCAAATTCGGAATCATTTTTGAGTCCGAGAACTTTTGAGTACCGCTATCATCGCTTGTTAGAAGAAAGCGGAATCGATTCCATTAACTATCACGCACTGAGACATACTTTTGCAACACGATGTATTGAGGCTGGTGTAGATGTGAAATCACTCAGCGAAATGCTTGGACATGCAAATGTAGGTGTTACGCTTAATACCTATGTTCATTCGTCGATGGAATTAAAAAGGACACAATTAGAAAAACTGATTACTTTTTCTGCCTGATAATAACAATTATTGTGGTCAAAATGAAGGGTCAAAAATCATAAATGTTCCCAATATATCAATGCTTATGTTCGATAACTCGTAGAACTTGTAGTTCTACGCAAAGCAGGCATCAATATCTTATGAGATGTTGATGCCTACTTTTTTGTTATTGATACAACTGTTTTTCCTTTTTTTCGAGCATATTGAATTGCAGAAAAAGCACCACCAAAATCTCTGTATGTACAATCGACTATCACACTGCACTGCTCTATCATCCACTGGTTTCGTTTTTCTATTGCGGCTTTATAATGAACTCCCATCAACTCTTCAGGAATGATAATGTCATCAAAAGCTGATGAATAATACTCCTTGTTCTCGTTTAATTCATTAGTCATATATGGTAAAACCAATATCAGTTTTATTCCAGGGTATTTCTTTTTTAGAATTCTGATGCACTCGGAGAATAATCTATCCGACTCACCCATACCACCCGTCATAAAAGTATCAGTTCCATACTTTTCAATTAAGTTTTCAAGGGTGTCAATCAGATTATTTTTTATGGTCAAAAATAATTCTCGATGACCGAAGCAGGTACAATTCATCCAATAAATACACCTTTCAATATTGTCTCATTGTACGTATTATACCGCTTATTTCGGTATATTTCAAGTCAAATCTGTATTTTAATCGTGATTACTACCGCCAAAATTAGTATAAAATACTTTTGAGAGGTGAGAACATGAACGAAGAGTACATTAGGAACAGAATATCCATTCTCCGAACCCGAAAGGGCATTTCCGAATACAAAATGAGTCTTGATTTAGGGCACAG
>CAZRZV010000033.1:0-16082 GCA_964604665.1 uncultured Faecalimonas sp.
ATTTAAGTAAGCCTTTACCGCAAGGGATTCCAATTCTATTACAGGTTCGCCTTGGTTTGTACCGATTACAACCTGTTCGTCATCCGGGAGGACACCCAGCAGATGAATAGCTAAAATTTCCGATACATCATCTACGGACATCATATCGCCGCGTTTTACCATATCCATGCGCAGGCGATTGATAATCAAATCTAAATTTTTGATTCCATTCTTTTCGAGTAAGCCTATAATGCGGTCCGCATCCCTGATGGATGATACTTCCGGTGTCGTAACAATAATTGCACGTGTGGCACCGGCTATGGCGTTTTGAAATCCTTGTTCAATCCCGGCAGGACAATCCACAAGGATATAATCGTATTCTTCTGCCAATTCTTCCGTGAGCTTTTTTACCTGTCCCGGAGAAATGGCGGTTTTATCTTTTGTTTGTGCCGATGGCAGCAGATAAAGTGTCTCATAGCGCTTGTCTTTGATTAAAGCCTGTTTCATTCGGCAGTTTCCCTCAATCACATCTACTAAATTGTAAACGATGCGATTTTCCAGGCCCATTACAACATCCAAGTTTCTAAGGCCTAAATCGGTATCAATTACGACGACTTTCTTTCCTAATTTTGCAAGTCCTGCACCAATGTTTGCGGTTGTAGTAGTCTTTCCTACTCCACCTTTACCTGATGTGATTACAATCACTTCTCCCATGTTAAATCCTCCTATAATGTCTGTTTTGATTATCTTTGGTATGAAGTGTCAAATCATTAATCACTATGTGTTTCTACACCGAGCGAAGCGGCGCTTCCTGTAACTAATGATGAATCTTCCGCTAAGTTATAATATTTTAATACCATGTCGCGGCCTATTTCTGCTGCATATCCGGAACTGTATCCATTGGTTATACGGCAGCTGAATGCTATCTCAGGGTTCTGGCTCGGGGCAAATCCCACGAAAAGCACATGGTCAGCGTGTGAATTGCTTTGTTGTGCGGTACCGGTTTTACCTGCAATCTGCATTCCGGCTGCGCGGAGACTGTCAAAGCGGGCATCTCGCTCAACCATGAAATTCATACCGCTGTGAATGATATTGAATGTTTCTTTGCTTACGTCTTTGATTTCGACATCCAATTTTGGCTCGAAATCTTTAATTGTTTTGCCGTTTACATCTGTTACTTTATCGAGTAAAGTCAAATCATATACGGTGCCTTTATTTGCTACTCCTGTCACATACTTTGCCAATTGACTGGTTGAATAAATGTGAGTACCTTGTCCAATTGCGGAACGTACGGCATCCTTATCACTGATTTGCGGTTTTCGTTCCGGAATCTCCAATCCGGATGTATCTCCAAGACCAAACATCTTGGCATATTTTGCAATCAATTCCAAACCTTTATCAGATGAATATGTGCCGTCAGACTGCAATCCTAAACGATAACCGACTTCGTAATAAAAACTATTACAAGAATGTCCGAGCGCCTGTACAATATTCAGGTTGCCGTGTCCGCCCGGATAAATCCAACATTTTGGACTAGGTGTTATGTTTTTATACGGACCTGCGCATGAAATCACGGTTCCGCTGCTGATAACCTTTTCTTCTAATCCTGCAATCGAGGAAATCATCTTAAAAGTAGAGCCGGGAGCGGTAAGTTCCTGGGTCGCTTTGTTGTATAACGGATTGGATGCACTCGCATACAGGTGATTATAATAATCGGTATCCATTGTATTTGCAAGACGATTGTTATCATATCCCGGATATGAGACGCAAGCCAATGTTCCCCCTGTAGCAGTTTCTGTCATGACATAAGAACCTGTGGAAGGCTCTACCCCGAGCTGCCCCGGTGTAATTTCCAGACTTTGTATCTTACTGCGTATAAATTCATACGGACTGTAACCGGATGTCAATTGGTTATACGATGTTTCATCGTATGCTAAAACCTCCTGATCATACAGAAGAAGGCAAATCTGACGTCCGGAAACACTGCCATCTTTAATCATGTATCGATAAACAAGTTTTTCAAATTCGTCATCTGTTTGTAAATAGTTTTCGATATATAATAAAAGTGCTTCATAAATTTCGTTAGAATCGGAATATTTTCCATCTCCGCCCACATATGCTTGTATGACAGATGTATCAATCCAATTTTTTGAAATCGCATGGTTCAAATAGGTATACAGGTTTATTTTTTCATCACGCCATGCCTGATAAATTTCATCCTTTGTATTGATTTTATCAGTCAGCAGGATGTTTGTAGTTTGCGACAACAAATTTGAAGAAATATAATACATATAAGATTGCATTTCTTTCGAGAGATCTTTATATGCAGGTGCTGACTTGCTTTTTAAATCAGACATAATCCCGCTGATTGCAGAACTTTGTCGGGAACGAAAAGCTTCGTAAACAGCATGCTCTGTCGGCGTTGTATCTGTCATGGCAAATTGCTCGGTATCCAGAATCTCATTTCCGATAAATGCATAATAAATATCTCCGATAGGAATGATTACGTCAGTTGATTTTCCGTTGGGATCTCTGGTGTAATCCAACACATGATTCATTTTGCGAAGAATGATACCCGCCAATTTTTCTTCCAATAAATTGTAAGCAGTAATTTGCAAATCTTTGTCAATTGTCAAATAGACATCATTTCCTGCCTTTGATTCTTTCATTACTTTCTTTTCAATCACTTTTCCGACGTTATTTACATATACGGTTTCTTCACCTTTACTGCCCTGCAAATATTCATCCATTAACTGTTCAATTCCTGCTTTCCCGACAATATCGGTAATGGAATATTTTTTCTTGAGTTCGTCAGATAAAGCATCGTATTCTTCTTGGGATATCTTTCCGGTGTATCCCAAAATGGAAGCAAAATATTTACTGTCGGGATATTCTCTGAGAGACTCTTCTCCGATACTGATTCCCTGCAAATCGTACATATTTTCCATAATTTCAGCTACTGTTTCGTCACTGACATCAGAACTTACCGTTACGGGAATATACTTTTTATAACTATTCAGATGCATTGCATAACGAATATTGATTAATTGCAATACACGTACTTTGGAAAGGGAATCCTGATCAATTCCAAATCCATATGATACGCCACTGCTTGTCTTTCTCTCATTCGCACATAAAAAGTCAATGATATCCTGAGGGGTTGAGTTTTTTTCGGCGGCAGTCAGTTTATCAATGGTTGCATGCCCGTAGATATCCGCTAAAAAGCGCAACTGACGGGTACCTGATTCATATAAGAATTGATATTCATCCTGATTTAAAACAATGCCAAAATCCGAGACTACCTGGTCACCATGTGATTCAATAATATCAATTACGCGGGTTAATGTCGCATTAATCAATTTATTTTTTTGCTTATTGTCCTCATAAGAACCATTATCCTCAATTTGGACAGAGTATGCTAAACGATTGGTGGCTAATATCTCACCGTCACGATCATAAATATTGCCTCTGGTTCCCTGTACTTCGTTTGTCTTTGTGATTTTGAATGTATAATTTTCCAGATAATTTTCACCTTCTACAATCTGCAGTGAAAAAAGTCTTTGCACCAATATCAGAAACAGACCGCAGAATACAACGATGAGTACAGTTAATCTGGATTTAAAAAAATCAGAAAGATATTCTTTTAATTGACTAAACAAATTTACTTGCACTCCTTTTCTCATCTGATTCTAATTTCTGGTTGATTTTCAAAATAATTTGATACAACACTAATGTTACTAGGATGGTATAAATCAATTCGGGAATAATAATGCTTCCCAAATAGTAAGAATAATGAAACTTGCTTCTCATTATAAACATGAAAATACAAACGGCATTTCCGAATACAAAATCGCTTATGCCAATCAAAAATAACGGAAGTTTAATGTCTTCCGGATAAAAGATACGTTTAAAGAAGCCATTTGCATATCCAATAACCGTGTAGAGCAAGGCATAGAAGCCTATTAATTCACCAAAGAAAATATCAGTGATAATTCCACACAGAAAACCGACCAGCATACCTTCCCGTTTGCCTCTCATAAAACCAAAAGAAGCAGTTACAATGATTAAGAGATTTGGAGTAATAGAGGCAAACGAGAGACTTTGAAATACAGTTGATTCCAATAAAAAACATGCAATTACAATAATAACCGTAACCAATGGTCTTTTTATTTTTCTCATGCCAATACGCTCCTTTCTCGTGTTACTCAGCCAATAATGCTTCTTTGGTGGTCATAATAACCAATACTTCCTGTAAATGTTGAAAATCAACGGTAGGTGTCACATAACCGGAACGGGTTAAGTTGTTGGAATCTACTTTGATGTCACTGATTACACCGATTAAAAGTCCCGGTAAATACTTGCTGCTGATATGAGAGGTCACTACCTGCTCTCCCACCTCAATTTTATTATCGTTGTTTGCCAACTGTTCAAATTGAATTTTGCCTTCCTGCATCAATGTCAAATCACCATTCACAATACACTTGTCTGATGTAGACAGAATCAATGCACTTACATTGCTTGCATCATCAATGATAGAACGAACCCTTGCCCAATTCGGACCTACTTCTGTTACAATTCCGACAAGACCACCGCTTGCAATCACGTTCATATCAATTGCAATACCATCCTTTGAACCTTTGTCAATGACAAAGGAACTAAACCAATTTCCGGAATCATTTGCTGTAACCCTGGCGCCTACTTTCTTGTAATCGCCATACTTTTGATCCAATTCAAATAATTCTCTCAGACGTTCCAGTTCATATTTTTCTTGTTGCAGCATACTGTTTTTTTCTGTCAATTCGTCTACTTTTGTCTGCAACTTTTTGTTTTCGGAACGAATCTCCTGCAACGTATCAAAATTTTGTGTGAAATCGTTCATCCAAGTCCCAATTGTATTAATTCCTTTTTGCATTGGAATAATTGTATAATTTCCCAATGTTCTGAGAGGTCCGTTGATTTTATCCGTAAACAGTGACAGTCCCATTAACAGCACGCAGATAATGGACAAAATCAATAATAGATATTTACTTGAAAATGTTGTTTGATTGTTTTTTTTCATTTTAATTCATCCACCTGTCGTTTTCGGTTACTATAGAATAAGTCAATGACTTTAGTTGCTTTGATTGAATGATTTTTTTCAAACCGTTCACAGTACAATATTCTGAATCGTTCACACTGCTTACTTTCAACCCTAAATAACCCTCCATATAATTTGCAAGTCCTTTTAAATGAGCCAGACCGCCGGTGATATAAATGCCACTCTTTTGAATGGAACGCAATACCTCGGGAGGAGTACGCTCAAGCAGGACTCTTATTTCATTTACAATCGTATAAATCAGGTCTTTGATTGCAGCACGCACAGAGCCCGCAGGGATTTCCAGGAGTTTTGGAATACCGGATACCAAATCACGGCCGGATACGGTAAGTGATTCTGCACCGGCTGCATCTGAAATGCCAAATGTCTGTCTTAATGTTTCGGCTGTCACTCTGCCTATTAAAAAGTCTTTTGTATAGCGGACGTTATTTACAATGGCCTGATCCATTGTATTTCCACCGATTTTTAAGATACGATTTAGTACCATACCGCCTGATGCAAGTACCGAAAGCTCTGTTGTCTCTCCGCCAAAGTTTGCAATAAAGATTCCCGGAGAATTTTGAATATCCAAATCCAGTCCTACGGCATCTGCGATACCATGTTCTACAATGCGAACTTCTTTTGCGCGAGCAGTTGAATGAATGACTAAATCGTAAAAAGCTTTCTTTTCGACTTCCGTCACGTCTGTTGGTACGGCAATTACATATTTTGAACCACGGGCAAAAGAATGTCCTTGTTTTAATAAATTCTGCAATAAGTATTGCATATTATAAAAATGCGAAATTACACCTTCTTTCATCGGGAAAATAATCTCGATGTTATCAGGCGCTTTTTCGTACATCTCATATGCCGCATCCCCTACCGAAAAAACTTCTTTCCGGTTTTTGATTGCTACGGTATTTTTTTCTTTCCAAATAATATCCTGTTTTTTATCATAAACCTTAATTTCATAAGTGCCAAGGTCAAGCCCATATGTGTTGCCGAACATGTGATATCCTTTCAAAGCTATATCATCTTTTCTTCTAAAAAACTGATATAACAATTATTTCCAATAATAATGTGGTCTAACAATTCCACGCCAATCAGTTCTCCTGCCGCTTTTATCCTGTTCGTAAGCAAAATGTCGCTTTCGCTTGGGGTAGGATCTCCGCTTGGATGATTGTGCAGCAATATAATTGAGACTGCTTCACAATTTAATGCTTCTATAAATAATTCTCTTGGAGAAATCAATGAGGCGTTTACCGTGCCCTTTGAAATATTGGTTTCTCCTATTAATTTTGTTTTCGTATTCATCATCAGAAGTTTCATGTTTTCCTGCTTCTGATGACGCATTTCTTCCATATAGTATTTGGCAATGGTGGAAGGCGAATGAAAAACAAGACCTTCCTTTGCCGTACTCTTTGCCAATCGCTTTGCCAATTCCGAGATGCATAAAATCTGAATCGCTTTCACAGAGCCGATTCCTTTTATGCGCTTTAATTTGGAGAGTGTTAGTTGATGAATATTTAAAAGACTCTCCTCTTCTGTCTGTAAATTTAAAATATTTCGTGCCAATTCCAATGCATTCATGCCTTTTACGCCGGCGCGAAGCAAAACAGCCAACAACTCCGTGTTGGTCAGAGACTCGGCACCGTAACGCAAACATTTCTCATAAGGGCGCTCGTCCTCAGACAATTCTTTTATTTTTCGATGTTCTATCATTTGATATGTAGACTCAATTAGCACTCAAATTAGAGAAAACGATATATGACTGCGGCAATAACCAAACCGATAATACTGCCGATTGTTATATGGATTGTGAAACCAAATGTAAGGACCACCAGTCCTAAGTTTAAATGCAGTGGTTTGTCCAATCCAAAAGACTGTCCGTAACTAAGCCAGTTAAAAGCCGCTGACTTTTCTGCCAGGGTAGCAATGAAGCCACCGACAACAATCCCGGCAAGCATTAATAATAACAATACCCAACCATTCTTATTACTTATTCTCTTCATTTGTACTCACCTCTCTTACTCTGCAACAAACTCTATTTATTCTAACACAATTTGAAAATAGTGTATAGAGTATGTATGTTAAAATTTTATAGACAAGAAATCTCATATTTTGTCAAATGAGACAAATTTTTTACTAATCATTTCAGCAATTTTGATGCCGTCTATCGCCGCAGATGTGATGCCGCCTGCATAGCCCGCTCCCTCTCCACAAGGGAAAATGCCGGTCGCATCGATTTCAAATGCATCATTACGCACAATTCTAACAGGCGAAGACGTTCTGCTTTCCACACCGGATAATACGACATCGGAATTTGCAAATCCATGTATTTGTCTGTCGAACGATTTTATTCCCAATTCTAAAGACTTTGCAATGTATTCCGGAAAAATATTTCTGACATTTGCCAAAGAATAATTTCCTTTGATTTGTGGCAGGATTTCACCTAAAACGGTTGTTTTTCTATTTTTACAGAAATCTTCAAAGCGTTGCACGGGCACTGCTCCGCCACCTTCGACAAAGGCTTTTTGCTCCAGTTCCTGTTGAAAATGCATTCCGTCCAGCGGATGTCCTGTCCCGTAATCTTTCGGAGTGACAGTTACAATGATTGCGCTGTTTGCGTTTACTCCGTCACGTGCATGATAACTCATACCATTCACCGCCAAAAGTCCCTTTTCGGAGGAGGCATTTACGACATAGCCGCCCGGACACATACAGAAGGAATATACTCCTCTTCCATTCTCTAAGTTTGTGACCACTTTATAGTCGGCGCTTGGTAATTGATATGGGTTTTCAACACCATACTGGGAATCGTTAATCCATTTTTGTGGGTGTTCCACGCGAACGCCCACTGCAAATGCTTTGGCATTCATCGGAATATTCTTTTCATAGAGCATGGAAAATGTATCTCTTGCGCTGTGACCGATTGCAAGTACTAAAACATCCGTCGAAATCACGTTTTTTCCCTGCTCTGTCAAAATTGTAACAGATTCTAATTTACCGTTGGTGCATTTAAAATCAACAAATGTACTGTGGAAATGTACTTCGCCTCCCCATTCGATGATTTTATTTCGCATATTGCGTACAACCGTTATCAGAATGTCCGTTCCGATATGAGGCTTATTTACATATAAGATTTCTTCCGGGGCCCCATTTTCCACGAAAATTTCAAGAACCTTTCTATTTCTTCCAAGAGGGTCTTTTACTCCTGTATTTAACTTTCCATCCGAGAAAGTTCCTGCGCCGCCCTCTCCAAACTGGACATTGGATTGTGTGTTTAAAATACCTGTTTTCCAAAAGCGCTCAATATCTTTTACACGCTCATCCACACTTGCGCCGCGTTCAAATACAATTGGGCAAAATCCATGCTGTGCCAGCATATAAGCACAAAAAAGTCCCGCAGGTCCACTCCCTATCACCACTGGGCGACGTTTTACAATCGCGGTTTTGTCTATGGGAAAAGCATATTTTTGCTCTTTTGTAAGTGTTACCTGATTTCCTCTTTGTCGTTTCAAAACCTGTATTTCATCAGTTACTTCTACGTCTACTGTATATACATAGTATAAATCAGGTTTCTTTCTGGCATCTATTGATTTTTTGCGAATCCGGTAACTTTTGATTTCATCTTTGGAAATGCGAAGTGTCTTTGCAATTTTATCCCGCAGTTCCTGCTCCGTATGACTAGGGACTAACTTTAACTGTCCGATTCGTAACATATTATTTTCCTTTCGCCGCATTTTTCCCTGCAACATATCCGGTAGACCATGCCCATTGCAGGTTGTATCCGCCGCAAATGCCGTCAATATCCAAAAGTTCGCCTGTCAGATATAAATCATCTGCATAGACCGATTCCAAAGTCTCTTTTATTTCTGCCGTCCGAACTCCGCCTGCACAAACCTGTGCCTGCTCAAAGGAATTGGTGCCTTCTATTTCTATCGTAAAGTGTTGAAACAACTTCTTTAACAGTTCCCATTTATCTTCACGAATTTCCGCTGCCAAAATATGAGGCGGAATATTTGCCTGTCTTAAAAATAACCCGATTAATTTTTCAGGAAACATTCCCACAAAGAATTCTTTGGCGGTTTTATATCCGTTAAGAGTTTTTCGATGATTCAAATACTCGTCCACTTCTGATTCTGTCATGGTTGGCAGAAAATTAATCTCGGCCGTAACCATTTTCTTTTCATAAAGTGCTTTGGATGCAAAACGGCTGATTTGAAATACCGGGATACCTGAAATACCATAATTAGTTAGTTGCAATTCACCTGTATCAGCCGCTGCAAATTCATTATTTACATATACACTCACAGTTGCATTTGTCCGCACGCCCGCTATCTGTTTAAAGTAGTTTCCCTTGCCAATCAGCTGTACCAACGCAGGAACTACCGGAGAAATGCAGTGTCCAAATGATTCTGCCAGAGAATACCCGCTTCCGTCAGAGCCAAGGATAGGCGCCGCCATACCGCCTGTTGCCAAAATAACAGCATCGCTGTCGTAAGAAGCCTTTTGGGTTCTGACCCGGAAACCTTGTTCTCTTTTACAGATTTCTTTTACACTTTCTTCCAAAATCACATTCACATGCAATCGTTTGAGTTCCATGCAAAGTACATCCGTAATGGCAGCTGCCTGGTCAGAAATCGGATAAATATATCCGTCTCTGCTTTTTAAGATGACTCCCAGTTCTTCAAAAAACTTCAAGGTATCAGTATATCCAAATTGGTTCAATATACTGGAAACAATTGTTGTATCATCGCCTCGGAAGTAATCCAAATTCATGTATTCATTTGTCAAATTACATCTTCCGTTTCCGGTGGATAAGATTTTTTTACCCAAACGGTCTTTTTGCTCAATAATTGTGACAAGCGCACCTTCTCTTGCGGCTGTAATTGCGGCTACAAGACCTGATGCACCGCCTCCGACGACGATAACCTGTCTTTGTCTCATAAAGTAACGACTCCCTTTTGTACTAATTGTTCTAAGGACATTAAAATACCAAATTTCGCATGTTCCCAAGTAAGTCCTCCTTGGAAATATACTGCATATGGCTCTTTAATCGGACCGTCAGCGCTAAGTTCAATAGAGGAACCTTGTACGAATGCTCCCGCAGCCATAATCACATCGCTGTCATATCCCGGCATTGCCCATGGTTCCGGTGACACATAGCTGTCAACCGGCGCAGCAGACTGAATTCCTTTACAGAATGCAATCACACCTTCCGCACTTCCGAGAGTGACAGCCTGTATGATATCATGGCGGCTTTCACTTCCGTTCGGGATGACAGGAAAACCTAATTTCTCATAAATATTTGCCGCAAAAATAGCGCCTTTTAATGCACCGGCAACCACTGTCGGGGCTAAGAAAAATCCTTGAAAGAAGGATTGGATAACGCCTAAAGAGGCTCCCACTTCTTTTCCGAGTCCCGGTGAAGTGAGCCTGTATGCACAGTTTTGAATGCACTCTTCTTTTCCTGCAATATATCCGCCTATCGGGGCAAGTCCGCCGCCCGGGTTTTTAATAAGAGAACCGACAATCATGTCTGCCCCAACATCACTTGGCTCAATGGTCTCTACAAATTCTCCGTAGCAGTTATCTACCATACAGATAACGTCCGGTTTGATTTCTTTTACAAATGCGATGAGTTCTCCGATTTGTTTGACGGAAAAACTTGGTCTGGTTTGATATCCTTTGGAACGTTGAATGGTTACCAGTTTTGTTTTCTCATTGATTGCCTTTCTGATATTTTCATAGTCAAATGTGCCATCCGCAAGTAAATCAACCTGTCTGTAAGAAATGCCATATTCAGCCAAAGAACCCTTGGAAGGGCGGATGCCAATCACTTCTTCTAACGTATCATATGGTTTTCCTACCGGAGACAACAATTCATCCCCCGGACGCAAGTTCGCACTTAAGGCTAATGCCAACGCATGTGTTCCGCAGGTGATTTGCGGACGTACCAATGCGGACTCCGTGTGAAACGTTTTCGCATATACCTCTTCCAACGTATCACGTCCCTGGTCATTATAACCATATCCGCTTGCGTAGTTAAAACAGCCTTCGTTCACTCTTGCTTCCTGCATGGCATGGATGACTTTCAATTGATTGTATTCAGCCACTTTATCGATTTCTTCAAAACGTTCCTTTAAAGTACTTTCGATTTTTTGTCCAAATAAATATACTTTTTCTGAAATTCCCAATTCCCTGTACATTGTTTTTGTGTCTAACATCATATGTGTATCCTTTCTTTGACATACGACAACATAACCTCTAAAATTTGATTTTCATCATGGTCGTATTTATTTTTATCAATCCAGATGACATCGCGTTCCCTGCGAAACCAGGTAAGCTGTCTTTTCGCGAAATGTCTGGTATCCCGTTTTAAGATATATATTGCTTCTTCTAACGTACATTCACCATTTAAGTAGTCTAAAATCTCTTTATAGCCAAGTCCCTGCATGGATACCATATCTTTTGTATATCCTTTGTTTTTCAGGCTTAAAACTTCATTTACAAGCCCCTCTTCAAGCATTTGGTCGATTCGTTTATCAATTTTGTCATATAAGAGCTGTCTGTCATCATTTAAAACAAAATAACAGAATTCATACGGTGATTCTTTGGCACGTTCTTTCTCGTTGTGTTCTGAAATCTTTTCACCTGTTAACTTGTAAAATTCCAATGCGCGAATCACTCTCTTTGTATTGTTTGCGTGAATCATTTCGGCCGATGCCACATCTACTTCCCGCAGCATTGCATGTAAATATTCAGAGCCTTTTTCTTTCGCCAGGTTTTCCAATTCCCGACGATAGCAACTGTCTTCTTCGTTTTCGGTAAAATCAATATCATAAAGAAGCGCCTGGATATAAAATCCAGTTCCACCTACTACAATCGGAACTTTTCCTTTTGCGTAGATTTCATCCAACGCCTGTTTTGCCATTTCCTGAAAACGGACCACGTGAAACGCTTCGTCCGGTTCCAATTCATCCACCAGATAATGCCTGATGCCCTGCATTTCTTCCGGGCGGATTTTTGCCGAGCCAATGTCCATATGTTTATAAATCTGCATGGAATCTGCTGATATGATTTCTCCATTTAATGCTTTTGCAAGACCAATAGAGGCTTTTGTTTTTCCGACTGCAGTTGGTCCTGTTAAAATAATTAGTGGTTTTTTCATAATTCTCCTAAACAATTCGTTTGAATTTCTTTTCCAATTCACGTTTTGTCATGGAAATAATGGTTGGTCTTCCATGTGGACAATGGTATGGATTCTCTAATTGCAACAATTCTCCGATTAAGACTTCCACTTCGGCTCTGGATAATCTGGAATTTCCCTTTACAGCAGCCTTGCATGACATGGACGCTACTTTTTCAGCAATCATGTCAGGCGCTACGGAAGAATTAATTCCGTCTGCAAGGCTATCTAACATTTCCAATAACAAATCTTTCTTTGCAATGCTAAATAAGTTAGCAGGAACTGCCCTCACCGCATAGGAACTGCCTCCAAAAGGCTCGATTTCAAAACCGATACCTGAAAAATCATTCATGTGTGCATTCAACACTTCCTCTTCCTGCATAGAAAGATTTAAAATAATCGGAGGGCTGATGTATTGAGAAGTAAATTCCCGGGTTTTCATGTCCTTTAACGTTTTTTCATATAATACCCGTTCGTGAGCTGCATGCTGATCAATGATATATAACTGCTCATGAAATTCTACTAACCAATAAGTGTCAAACAGCTGACCAATGATTTTGTGTTCAGAAGCGGCTTCTTTTGTAAGCAGTTTTTCCTCAAACAGATTTAATTGCTTCGGTTTCTCTATTTCCTGATTTTTTGCGTAGTTCACGGTCTCACGTATACGGTCGACTTGTTCTTTTTCACGGTGAACCTCGTGTACGTTCTTTACCTCGGCTTGGGAAAGCTGATTATGGTAAGCGGTCACCCGTTCTTTCATTTTCTCCATGAAGTAATCCATGTTCTTTTCCTGTGGTTTTTCTGAAACTACAGGTTTTACAGGTGCAGCCGCTTTTTCCACCGGCATTTTCATCTCGGGAAGTTCCACTTTCGGAATCAATTCTTTTTCGCAGAAAGCATCTTTGATTGCTTCATAGACAAAATTATATACCTGCTGTTGATTGCTGAAACGAAGTTCCATCTTCGTAGGATGCACATTTACATCAATGTCTGAACCATTCATAACAAAATGAAGTACGGTAAAAGGATATTTGTGTTGCATGATAAATTCTTTGTATCCGTCTTCAATTGCCTTTGCGATGATATTGCTTTTTACATAACGTCCATTAATATAATAATTTTCATAATTGCGGTTACCGCGGTTAATCTGTGGTTTTCCGATAAAGCCCGTAACTTTCAGACCACAGTATTCGGCATCCACTTCTAATAGGTTCATGGCAATTTCTCTGCCGAATAAGTTGTAAATCGTATCTTTTAATCTGCCATTTCCCGATGTATGTAACTTGGTCTGCCCATTGTTAATAAATTCAAAAGAAACTTCAGGATGTGACAATGCAAGGCGAACCATCAGTTCATTTACATGTCCCGCCTCCGTCATAGGTGTCTTTAAAAATTTTCTTCTTGCAGGTGTATTATAAAAGATATTTCGGATTAAAAATGTCGAACCGTCCCGAGCGCCTGCATCTTCCATACTTTTTTCTTTTCCACCCTCAATTTGATAATGGGTTCCGAGAATTGAATCCTTTTCTTTGGTAATGAGCTCCACCTGTGCGATTGCAGCGATACTGGATAATGCTTCTCCTCGAAATCCCAGAGAGGTCACACTCGTTAAATCATTTGCGCTGCGTATCTTACTGGTAGAATGGCGCAAAAATGCAAGAGGGACTTCTTCTTTGGGGATTCCACACCCATTGTCTGTGATTCGAATAAAAGAGATACCCCCTTCTTTTATTTCCACGGTTATGGCAGTCGCCCCTGCGTCAATGGCATTTTCCACCAATTCCTTTACAATGGAAGCCGGTCTTTCAATGACCTCTCCTGCCGCTATCTTATCAATTGTAACCTGGTCTAAAACTTGAATGTTAGCCATAATACTCCTTTGTTATCACCATCTGTTCTTTAACTTGTTTTGTAAGTTGTAAAGTGTATTTAATGCGTCCATCGGTGTCAGATGAGAGACATCAATATTTTTTAATTCTTCCAGTACATCATCATCTTTGACGGTATCAAAAAGTGACATTTGTGCCAAATCAACTTCATCATATTTTTTTGCTTTTGCCGGTGTATCACCGTTTTGCACGGAGATATCGCGAATTCTCGTAGCAATATCAGCCTCTACCAGTTCATTTACGATTTCCTTTGCGCGTTGAATCACACTGTCCGGTACTCCTGCAAGTTTTGCCACCTGCACACCATAACTCTTATCTGCTCCCCCTTTTACAATCTTGCGAAGGAACACGATATCATCGCCTTTTTCCTTTACGGCAATACAATAGTTATTCACGCTGTCAAGCTTTCCCTCTAACTCAGTAAGTTCATGATAATGTGTTGCAAATAGTGTTTTTGCACCAAGTAAACGCTTGTTGCTGATGTGTTCCACAACTGCCCATGCGATGCTAAGTCCGTCAAAGGTACTGGTTCCGCGACCAATTTCATCTAAGATGAGTAAACTCTTGCTGGTTGCATTTCGCAGAATATTTGCAACTTCCGTCATTTCTACCATAAATGTACTTTGACCGGACGCAAGGTCATCGGACGCGCCTACACGTGTGAAGATGCGGTCCACGATACCGATATTTGCACTTTCCGCAGGCACGAATGAACCAATCTGAGCCATCAGTACAATCAATGCCGTCTGACGCATATAGGTCGATTTACCTGCCATATTCGGTCCTGTAATAATAGAAATCCGATTCTTTTTATCGTCTAAATAGGTATCATTTTCAATAAACATCTCATTTGGAATCATCTTTTCTACAACCGGATGACGCCCGTTTTTGATGTCGATAACTCCTTTTTCGTTAATGCTCGGTTTTACATAATTATTGCGTTCGGCAACGTGCGCCAGAGATGTAAATACGTCAAGCTTTGCAATGGCTTTTGCCGTCTTTTGAATACGGACTACTTCTGCCCCGATACGGTCTCTGATCTCACAGTAAAGCTCATATTCCAGAGCATATAACTTGTCCTCTGCACCTAAAATCATATCTTCCAATTCTTTCAATCTCGGCGTGATATAACGCTCTGCATTGGCAAGTGTCTGTTTTCGCATGTAATAATCCGGGACTAAATCTTTGTAAGAATTGGTTACTTCCAAATAGTAACCGAATACCTTGTTATATTTGATACGAAGATTCTTGATACCTGTCTTTTCGCGCTCTTCCTCTTCCACTTCTGCAAGCCATGATTTTCCTTCTGTCTTGGCATTACGCAGCTTATCCACATCTTCGTTGTAACCGGTCTTTAAGATTCCACCTTCTTTCATGGCAAGCGGCGGTTCGTCCTCAATTGCAGTTTCAATAAGTGCACAGAGTTCTTCTAAAGTATCTAACTCTTCATAGAGTTCTTTTAATAGCGGTGCATTCAAATCACCTAAGATGCACTTGATATGCGGTAACATCTGAAGTGAAGATTTAAAGGCAATCAAATCTCTCGGATTTGCTGACTGATATGTAATTCTGGCAATCAAACGTTCCAAATCATATACCGGAGACAGATATTCCCTGAGTTCTTCTCTGGTAATCGCATTGTCTTTTAATTCCGCCACAGCCTCCAGACGCTTTTCAATCAATTCTTTGTCAATCAAAGGCTGCTCTATGTAACTTCTTAATGTACGGGCTCCCATTGCAGTCTTTGTTTTATCCAATACCCAAAGCAGGGAACCTCTTTTTTGTTTCTCACGAAGCGTTTCACAAAGTTCTAAGTTTCTTCGCGAAGAACTGTCGAGTAACATATATTTTCCGGTGGTATATCCGGTAATTCCCGTCAAATGGGAAAGAGATGTTTTCTGTGTGTCATACAGGTATTGTAATAAGGCACCCGCACCGATAATTCCAT
>CAZRZV010000034.1:0-15542 GCA_964604665.1 uncultured Faecalimonas sp.
CTATCTATAATAATCCTGCCATAATCTGTGCGTAGATTTCCTGATTGCGGTTGTTCCAGTTGTTGACCAAAGTAGATGCGGCTTCCTCGGTTGGTACATTGATAGTCAAATCAATCAGTGATGTATCGTTTTCAAAAATCTGACAACGCACGGAATATTCATTGTTTTTATTCGGATAGTAATCTGCTTTCACCGATACTTGAGTTTTCAGGTCGTAAGCTTTTTCCTTCATATAGTTATCCACGTCTTCACGGATTGCGGGAGAGATGTTGGATTTGAAAAATTGAATCGTCTCTGAACCTTCTTCCGTCAAGTGGTATAAAGTTCTGCTATGAGTAGATTCTTCGCGGATAAATCCTGCTGTTACCATCTCGGAGATAGCTTGCTGCAATGTGAAATATGTCGTATATCCCTGTTCTAAGATAAATTCGGAGATTTGTCCATTTGTGAGTGGGAAATTTACTTTTTCCAACATGTATAACACAATCAATTTGTATAATGTAAATGCTTCTGACATATGTAATCCTTTCCTTGTCGTATATCAAAGTCCTTGAAGTACTTTCCTATACTGTTTAGCACATACCTCTTATTGGCCGTCCATTTTGGTGCAATCAACAAAGATTTTGGTCCGTCTCCCGTGATACGGTGAACCACAATATCAGGCCGCAGATGAGAAATGATATTGCCCAGCATTTCAAAGTATTCTTCCGGGGTGGGAAGATGAAATGGGTGCGTTTCATAATAATCTGCAAGGGCTGTACCCTTTAATACATGCAATAACTGCAATTTAATGCCGTCTATCGGCAATTTATTTAAGTAAGAAATCGTATCGAGCATCATGTCTTTCGTCTCGTTTGGGAGATACAAGATGGTATGAACGATAACGGATATTCCTCTTTCTTTCAAATCATAAACTGCTTTTTCAAAAACGTCAAGGTCATATCCGCGGCGAATAAAATCTGCACTGGACCGGTGAATCGTTTGCAGACCAAGTTCTACCCAGACAGGTTTGATTTTGTTCAGACGTTCCAATAAATCCAAGGTTTCTTTTGGAAGACAATCCGGTCTTGTTGCAATGGACAGTACTTTGATATCGGCTTCTTCCATAGCTTCCATATAGATTCTCTCCAAATATTCTGCGGGTGCATAGGTATTGGTATATGCCTGAAAGTAGGCAATATATGAAGAACCGCTGTATTTCTTTTGTACCAGAGATTTAGCTGTTTTGATTTGCTCCTTAATAGAAAGTTTTCTGTCTCCGGCAAAATCTCCGGAACCGCCTGCACTGCAAAAGATGCAGCCGCCTGTACCAAGTGTGCCGTCACGGTTTGGACAAGTCATGCCTCCGTCGAGAGCCAGTTTATACAATTTTTCACCAAAAGTTTCCTTGATATAGGTATCAAGAGAGTAATATCTTTTTCCGTTTTCTGACATGAACGACTTCCTTCTATGTATATTCATAAGAACTTGTTTGTATGTCAATTATCGTATCACAGTATCTGCTTTTTGCAAACAAAAAACGCTTTATCTTTTTCGGAAAGTGTTGTATAATATCTAAGTATTAAATCAATTGGTCAATTCAGACCACTATTCCCTAAGTATGCAGCTTCATATGACGAAGTAGAAGGAGAAAGGAAATCATTTATGAGAGAGAAGTATGAGTCTTTGCCATTGGCAGTATTAAAGGACCTTGCGAAAGCGAGAAAATTAAAAGGTACCAGTACAATGAAAAAGGCGGAAATTATCGAATTAATGCTTGCAGAAGATGAAAAAGATAAAGCAAAAGAAGTAAAGGAAGAAGTGAAAAGTGAAAAAGCCGGTGTGGCAGATATTGACCAACTTGACAGCGGTATTGTGGCACATGGCATTTTGGAAGTGCTTCAGGATGGATTCGGATTTATTCGTAGTGACAATTACCTTCCGGGGGAAAATGATATTTATGTGGCGCCATCACAGATTCGTCGTTTTGGCCTGAAAACCGGCGATATCGTCACAGGAAACATACGCGTGAAATCACAACAGGAAAAGTTTAGTGCACTTTTATATGTAACCAAAGTCAATGGTATGCAGCCGGCAGCCTTGGCAAACAGAGCAAACTTCGAGGATATGATACCTATTTTCCCGAATGAACGACTTCGCTTGGAAAACGGGCGCAGCAGCGTGGCTATGCGTGTGGTGGATTTGCTATCGCCCATCGGTAAGGGACAGCGTGGTATGATTGTGTCTCCGCCGAAAGCAGGTAAGACGACCTTGCTAAAACAGGTGGCACAGGCAGTATTGCAAAATAACCCGGAGATGCATTTGTTAATTCTCCTGATTGATGAACGTCCGGAAGAAGTTACGGACATTAAAGAGACTGTTGTAGGTGACAATGTGGAAGTGATTTATTCCACATTTGATGAACTTCCGGAACATCACAAACGTGTTTCTGAAATGGTAATCGAGCGCGCAAAACGCCTCGTAGAACATAAGAAAGACGTTATGATTTTATTAGACAGTATTACAAGACTTGCGAGAGCATATAATCTCACAGTGCCACCGAGTGGCAGAACATTGTCAGGTGGTCTTGATCCCGCAGCACTGCATATGCCGAAACGTTTCTTCGGTGCGGCGAGAAACATGAGAGAGGGCGGAAGTCTTACCATTCTTGCGACAGCATTGGTAGATACGGGAAGCAAGATGGATGATGTTGTCTATGAAGAATTTAAGGGAACAGGTAACATGGAATTGATTCTTGACCGTAAGTTACAGGAAAAACGAGTATTTCCTGCAATTGACATTCCGAAATCGGGCACCAGAAGAGAAGACTTGCTTCTGACACAGGAAGAACAGGAAGCGGTTTATATTATGAGAAAAGCATTGAATGGTATGAAGCCGGAAGACGCGGTGGATAATATCTTAAATATGTTCTCACGAACGAAGAATAACAGTGAATTTGTGCAATTAGTTAAGAAGACAAAATTTTTGTAAAATATCTTGCAAAGATAAAACATCTGTGCTACAATGAATGAGCTGTTTAAAAGTAGAGTTATCGCAGGCATCGTTTTTCGATTGCTGAACATGCGTAGAATGCAGTGAAAAGACGATGGCCTACGCAGAAATAAAAATTGACGAGAGGTGAAAATCATGAGAGAAGGTATCCATCCAGAATATCATCAGGCAACAGTTACATGTAACTGCGGGAACACATTTGTTACAGGCTCTACAAAGTCAGATATCCACGTAGAAATCTGTTCAAAATGTCACCCATTCTACACAGGACAACAAAAAGCTGCTCAAGCTCGTGGTCGTGTTGATAAATTTAACAAGAAATACGGAATGCAATAAGCATAGAATCCAAAATTTCGGGTTGAGGTCATCGGGCCTCAACCTTTTTTCAATTCATAGGAAACAGAATTTCTGTTGATAGGGGTATTGTATATGAAATCATCAAATATTGGAGGTCAGGCTGTTTTAGAAGGTATTATGATGCGTAACGGTTCACAGTACGCAGTTGCAGTTCGAAAACCTGACGGTGAGATTGAAGTAAAAAAAGAAGAATATAAGAGCATTATTAAATGGAAAGCACTGACAAAGATTCCGTTTATCAGAGGCGTGTTCAATTTTATAGATTCTATGGTTTTGGGAATGAAGACGCTCATGTACTCTGCAAGTTTTTATGAAGATGAAGAGACAGGGGGCGAGGTTCTTACAGAAGCAGAGATGAAAAAAAGAGAAAAACGAGACGATTTGATTATGACAATTACGATGATTGTGGCGGTTGTTTTGGCAATGGGGCTGTTTATGGCAGTGCCGTATCTCGTTTCACTTTTGTTTGATGATATCATAGGGTCAAGATTCATCAAAACACTCATTGAGGCATTGGTGCGTATCGGGCTTTTTATTGCATATATTCTGCTGATTTCTAAAATGAAAGATATTCAGCGCACGTTTATGTATCATGGCGCAGAGCATAAGTGCATTAACTGTATTGAACAAGGCAAGGAATTGACTGTGGAAAATGTAAGAAACAGTTCCAAAGAGCACAAACGTTGCGGAACCAGCTTCTTAGTGTTTGTGGTCATTGTTAGCGTTATCGTATGCTTCTTTATTGTGGTAGAGTCACTGATTCTTCGTGTTTTGATTCGGATTGCACTTTTACCGGTCATTGCAGGTATTTCTTATGAGCTGATTAAACTTGCGGGAAGCAGTGAGAATCCCATTGTGGCATTGCTTAGCAAACCGGGTCTTGCAATGCAGGGGCTTACCACAAAAGAACCGGATGATGATATGATTGAGGTTGCGATTGCGGCAGTAGAAGAAGTCTTTGATTGGAAAGCATATTTGAAAGAAAATTTCGGGGAAGAATAGCATGACATTACGGGAAGCATATGAATATGGAAAAGAACAGTTGCATCTCGTAAATATTGATGATGCAGAGTTAGACGCATGGTATCTGCTTGAGTTTGTCACAGGCATTCATCGCACGATGTACTATTTGAGAATGCAGGAAGAGGTTTCTTCTGAACAAGAAGAATTGTATTGCAGATATATCGAAGAGAGGGCGAAGCGTATTCCACTTCAGCATATCACAGGCGTGCAGGAATTTATGGGTTTGGAATTTTTAGTGAATGAGCATGTATTGATACCAAGGCAGGACACAGAGATTTTGGTGGAGACGGTTTTAAAAGACCTGCAATTGGGGATGCATGTGCTGGACATGTGTACAGGTTCCGCTTGTATCCTAATTAGTTTACTGAAACATAGTGAGGGTGTCACGGGAGTTGGAGCAGACCTCTCGGAAGAAGCGCTTGCAATGGCAAAAAAGAATTGTAAGAAGTTTCAGGTAGATGCAAAGCTGGTACACAGCGATTTGTTTGAAAATGTCAGCGGAGCATATGACATTATCGTATCAAATCCGCCGTATATCCGTACTTCAGTGATAGAAGAATTAAAGGAAGAGGTAAAGTGTCATGACCCGTTTATGGCATTGGACGGAAAAGAAGACGGACTTTTCTTTTATCGCAGGATTGTGGAAGAAGGTCCGAAATATTTAAAGCCGGGTGGAAAACTCTATTTTGAAATCGGTTATGACCAGGGTGCGGCAGTAAAAAGTTTGATGGAGAGTGCCGGTTTTATAGACGTTACTGTTAAAAAAGATCTTGCGGGACTTGACCGGGTGGTTTTCGGCAGATATAATTAAACATTAGAGTTGTGACAAATTTTATGGAGGAAATAAAATGTTTGATAAATTAGACGATTTGCTAATTCGTTTTGAAGAAATCTTGAGCGAACTACAAGAGCCGGACGTAGCGAACGACCAGAATCGTTTTCGTAAATTGATGAAAGAGCAGGCTGACCTGACTCCAATCGTTGATGCATATACAGAATACAAGAATGCAAAGCAGGCAATTATTGATAGTGAAGAGATGCTTGAGTTGGAATCCGATGAAGAGATGCGTGAACTTGCCAAAGAAGAGTTGTATGCTTCTAAAAAGCGTGTAGAGGAATTGGAACATGAATTAAAGATTCTTCTTCTTCCAAAGGACCCAAATGATGATAAAAACATCATGGTGGAAATTCGTGCAGGCGCAGGTGGAGATGAATCGGCACTTTTTGCAGCAGAAGTATATCGGATGTATGTGCATTATGCAGAGAGCAGACGATGGAAAACGGAACTGATTTCAGTAAATGAAAATGGAATCGGCGGATTTAAAGAAGTTGTGTTTATGGTAAGCGGTCAGGGCGTTTACTCAAGAATGAAATATGAAAGTGGTGTACATCGTGTACAGCGTGTGCCGGAGACAGAATCAGGCGGACGTATTCACACATCTACGATTACCGTAGCAGTTATGCCGGAAGCGGAGGAAGTGGACGTTGTGATTGACGAGAAAGATATTCGTATCGACGTAATGCGTGCTTCAGGTAATGGTGGACAGTGTGTCAATACAACTGACTCAGCTGTTCGTCTGACGCATTACCCAACAGGGATTGTAATCTACAGCCAGACAGAAAAATCACAGTTGCAGAACAAAGAAAAAGCTTTCCGCTTACTTCGTTCAAAACTGTATGAATTGGAACTGGAAAAACAACAATCTGCCGAGGCAGAAGCAAGAAGAAGCCAGATTGGTACGGGAGATCGTTCTGAAAAAATTAGAACCTACAACTTCCCTCAGGGACGTGTGACAGAGCACCGTATTAAACTTACCTTATACAGAATCGACAGTATTATGAATGGTGATATTGATGAGATTATTGACAGTTTAATTGCAGCGGACCAGGCTGCGAAGTTAGCATCTATGAATGAGTAATATTAAGAGTTAGAATCTAAGGGTTCTAACTCTTTTTGCGTATTGAATTACTGATTTAAATACTGTATAATGGATTTGTGTGAAAAGGAAACAGGTGCAAGACCTGTGCGAGCACGTCGCCGTGATATGCGAGAGAATTGTTTTTCTACCTGATGCCGCAAATCAGGGACAAAGCCATTGAGAGAATTCTTGAGAAGGTGAAAAACAATGCGTGAAGCCGGAATATTTTTCAAATAAAAACCTCCACAAGATACTGCGAGAGCCGGTTTGGAGGAAATTCAAAAATGAGAAGGAGAATGCAAATTATGCAAAAGACAAGATTACAAAAACTGTTGTCTTTCATCGTTTGTATCGTGCTGATTGCGGCTATGGCACTTGTTACAACCGGTTGCGGAGACAAGAAAGAGACAAAAAAGACCGATGTGGAGAATGTTTCAAAAGAAGAAGTACAGGTACTGGGAGAAGGAAAAACAGAATTTACCTTTACAGTTACCGATGATAAGGGAGAGGTTACCACTTATGAAATCCACACGGACAAAAAGATTGTAGGAGAAGCCCTGCAAGAGTTGGAACTGATTGAAGGAGAGGAAGGACAGTACGGACTCTACGTTAAGACGGTAAATGGAATGACGTTTGATTATGATAAAGACGGAAAGTATTGGTCGTTTTATGTTGACGGTGAGTATGCACAGAAAGGTATCGATATGACGGAAATTGAAAAAGGTGTAGTATACTCACTGGTAGTGGAATAAACATGAAACTAACAGTACGTGAAACCGTTACGTTTGGAATGCTGGCGACGCTTATGTATGCGTCCAAGATGTTGATGGAGGCATTCCCCAATATCCATCTTTTGGGTGTTTTTGTCATTGCAACTACCGTTGTATATAGGAAAAAAGCACTCTATCCAATTTATGCATATGTGTTATTAAATGGTTTGGTGGCAGGATTTTCCACTTGGTGGATTCCCTATCTTTATATATGGACCATTCTCTGGGGAGCAACGATGTTTCTGCCAAAGAAGATGCCGGATAAAATCAAACCAATCGTATATATGACCGTGTGTGCGCTGCATGGATTTTTATTTGGCATTTTGTATGCACCGGCGCAGGCAATTTTGTTCGGACTCAATTTTGAAGGGATGATTGCATGGATTGTCGCGGGATTTCCATTTGACATAGTTCATGGCATCAGTAATTTCTGTTGCGGAATCCTTATATGTCCAATTGTTGCAGTTTTAAGAAAAGCAGAGTTTTATGCCAGACAGAATTGATTTGGTGATATAAAAAGTATAAGACAGGAGCAATAAAGAGGCGAAACAGAGATGGAATTAACACAAGCTCAGAGACATTATGATAAAATGACCAAAACACCACTGACAAAATTAATTGTATCACTGGGAATTCCGACAACCATTTCGATGTTGGTCACTAATATTTACAATATGGTAGATACATATTTTGTAGGTACTTTAGGAGAAAGCCAACAGGCTGCAACCGGGATACTATTTACCTTGCAAGCCATTATACAGGCAATTGCTTTTATGCTGGGGCAAGGCTCAGGAACAATGGTATCGAAAGCATTGGCAGAGCAGAACAGTGATGAGGCGTCAGAGTACGTCTCAACCGCTTTTTTTACGGGCTTAGGACTGGGGGCAGTAGTAATGGTTGGAGGTCTTAGCTTTTTAACATCATTTATGAGATTACTTGGAAGTACCGAGACCATTATGCCATATGCAAAAGAATATGGAGTTTGTGTTCTGATGACCGCACCGATTATGGTTGCATCTTTTATATTAAATAATAATCTTCGCTATGAAGGCAAAGCTTTTTACGCAATGATTGGATTGGTTACAGGAAGTGTGATTAATGTTCTGGGAGATTATTTACTGGTAGTGGTCTGGCCGATTGGTGTTTTGGGAGCAGGAATTGCAACAGCGATATCTCAAGTTGTAAGCTTTCTCATTTTGATATATTTTTTTATCACAAAGGCACAAAGCAAGATAAAAATTTCTTCTGTCAGTAAAAAAATTTCTGTCTATGCTACGATTTCCAAGGTGGGATTTCCTGCAGTTATCAGACAGGGGCTTACTTCTATTTCAGGTGGTCTGCTAAATAATCACGCAAAAAATTATGGGGATGCAGCGATTGCAGCCATGAGTGTGGTAAATCGATTCTCTGCATTGGTAATGTGTGTAGGGCTGGGAGTCGGGCAGGGTTATCAACCGGTCGCATCATTTAACTATCAGGCAAAGAAGTATGAACGTGTGAAGAAGGGATTAATGGTAACGATTGCGATTGGCTTTTGTATTATCGTATCCATGGCAATTCCGGGATTTGTTTTTGCAGAGCAGATTTTGCATCTGTTTCAAAAAAGTGAAGAGGTAAAAGAAGTCGGAGTTTTTGCATTGAAATGTGCATGTATCGGGGTGGTATTTCTTTCATTTTCAGTGCCGATTAATATGTTGTATCAGAGTATTCGAAAGCCGGCGATGTCTTCATTTTTATCTATGCTTCGTTCGGGATTAATGTTTATCCCGACGCTGCTTATTACTACAAGGTTCTGGGGACTTGTGGGAATTCAGATATCACAGCCGCTGGCAGATATGCTAACGGGGTTGGTCAGTATCCCGTTCATTGTATTGGTTTTAAGAAAGCAAGAGTTTTAAGTCTCTTGCTTTTTTTGTTATCATTTATGAGAATAATGTAAGAAACAGGCTGTTTTGTTTGGTAAACATTGTAAGAAAGTTCAGTAACAAAAGGATACATGACATCCAGATGGCAGCCGTATCAAAATGAGTTGTTAAGAACACACCTAATCCTGCACCGATAGCAAAGAGAAGGGTAATACCTGAGGCTTTTAAACAAGTATGCAGGTCGCTTTTTTCGTGAGTGTGAAAAAATGTACACAGTGATTCAGTTGCAAAACGCATATTGCCGATGCACATTGTGCTGGCATATGACAGACCATCCATACGGCGGAATGCCTGCACCTGCATTGCACACACGAAAGAAATAAGAGTGCTTGCTATCATGTCCAAAGAGTGTGGAATACATCCTGCAATAAACAAAAAAGAAATTTCAAACATGAGTATGAATTGTCTCCATTGCAGCTTGTTGGTTTTCTTATAATTTTTGTGAATGAGTTCTGTGATGAAGGTTCCAAGAATAAATGCGCAGATAGGAACCAAATACCTTGCGAAACCATGCATATCCCGTTCCAATAAATGCTTACTCATTAAAACAATATTTCCGGTTTGGGCATTTGCAAATACTTTGCCGCGACAGCAATAAGCGTAAGCATTTTGCAATCCTCCGGATAGGGTTAATAACATGGCATTTGTGTAGGTTTCCGATAGTTGGTATTTACTTCTCATTCCACATCCTCCTTAAATATTGACAGCAAGTGTTTTCTTTATTAAAATACATTTATTGATATATGTAAAATATATAGTTTATATTGCAAGTATATAAAAATGATATACAAGGAGGGGCGTATGAATATTAATTATGAATATTATAAAGTGTTCTATTACGTGGCAAAATACAAGAGCTTTTCAAAAGCGGCGACGAAGTTGATGAGCAATCAGCCGAACGTGACGAGGACGATTAAAATACTGGAAAATGATTTGGGATGCACTTTGTTTATCCGTTCTAACAAAGGAGTGACACTTACGGCAGAAGGGGAGAAATTGCTTTCTCATGTGTCTGTTGCGGTGGAAGTCATTCAAAAAGGGGAAAATGAACTGGCACTTGCCAAAAATTTGGAAAGCGGGAGCGTGGCAATCAGTGTGACGGAGACCGCATTGCACGAATTATTGTTATCGGCTCTCGACAATTTCCATACCAAGTATCCGCAGATTAAAATTCATCTTTCCAATCATTCAACTCCGCAGGCTATCAATGCGATTCGAAATAAGGCAGTGGAGCTGGCAGTCGTCACAACACCCGTGACAATTGTAAAACCACTTCGGGAGACCCATTTGCAAACGTTTCGGGAGATTTTAGTTTGCGGACGCAAGTTTTCGAAATTGAAAAACAGGAAACTCAGTTTGGAAAAATTACAGGAATATCCGCTGATTTGTCTGGGAAAGAGCACGACAACATATGAGTTTTACAGAGATTTCTTTTTGAAGCATGATATCATGCTGGAGCCTGATATGGAGGCGGCAACGACAGACCAGATTCTTCCAATGGTAAAAAGTAATTTGGGATTGGGCTTTGTGCCGGAGTCTTTGGCAATTCCTGCAATTGAGAGCGGAGAGGTCTTTCGGGTACAGCTTGACGAAGAGGTTCCAGAGCGGTATGTGTGCCTGATTAAGAATAAAGACCAACCGCTTAGCACATCTGCAAGGGAGTTTGAAAAGATGCTGCATTTACTTGCGACAGACAATGGTATGTGATAAAATATCTGATAGAATTTAGCATGTGAGGAGGTGTTTTATGGGATACAGATTTTTGCGTTTTCCGGAAGGCAGGACAAAGGCGTTGACATTAAGTTACGACGATGGTTGTAAGTTTGACCCGCAGCTGATAGACATTGCAAATAAGTACGGAATTAAAGTGACATTAAATGTGAATAGTGGGATGTTTGGCAAAGACGACTGGCATTTATCTGCAAAACAATTGAAGGAATTAGCGGCTTCCGGGAACCATGAATTGGCAGTGCATGGGGCACATCATATTGCACTTGGGAAGGCAACAACAGCAATGGGAATTCGAGATATTCTTCATTGCAGAGAAACTATGGAAAAAGAATTTGGCGGGATTATCCGCGGTATGGCATATGCGGATTCCGGTATTACAAGTTATCATGCGGGTGTTACATATGAAGAAATCAGAACATATTTGAAAGACCTTGGAATTGCGTATTCCAGAAGTCTTGCAGGAGATAATGATAAGTTTGAAATTCCGGCAGATTTTTATCAGTGGATACCGACAGCACATCATGAGAATCCAAAAATGATGGAATATTTGGATAAGTTTTTAAATGAGCCGCTGGCAGATTCTATTGCTGCCAGAACTCCCAGATTATTTTATTTGTGGGGGCACAGTTTTGAATTTGACCGTAATGATAACTGGAATTTGTTTGAAGAGTTCTGTAAAACGGCAAGCGGTCATGATGATGTGTGGTATGCAACCAATATTGAAATTTGCGATTATGTGAATGCATTCCGCTCATTGCAATGTAGTATGGATGATAGGAGAATTTACAACCCGACGTGTACGACCATATGGTTTGAAGTAGATGGAAAGGGATACAGTATTGCGCCGGGTGAACTGTTGGAGATTGATTGCTAAGAAAAGGGGCGAGATTGTGAACGATTTTTCAAATTTAAATCATCTTCCTACAGATGTAAAACTGTTAGTTGTGAACGGACAGACAGTGGTGGATAAGGCAAAGAATACTATCAAAAGCAAAGAGTATTATTTTGATTTCACTTCCAAGACACAACTGAAATCAGACTACAAGGCAGTAGAAAGATATATCAGACTTGCTGCGAGAGGAAGACTGAAGGATAAGAACAAGAAAGAGTTTGAATATGCAATTGTGCGTCTTCAGACAACATTAGATGGATTGATTGAATTTTATACGAGATAGGAGATTATTATGAAGAGAGTTTTAGGAATTTGTATTTTATTGATTTGTACAGCAGCACTTTTTGTCGGCTGCAAAAAAGAAGAGAAAGACCCGGGGTATGACACGATTAGCATGGAAGAAAGTAAGTCAATGATGGTAGAAAACCGTTCGTTTACGGTTTTGGATGTGCGTACGGAGGAAGAGTACTCCGAAGGACATCTTAAATATGCAAAGAACATACCGTTGACTTTTCTGGATGATAAAGATGCCTTTGAAGTTCCAAGTAAGGATTGGCTGATTCTTGTTTACGGAGAGGATGAAAAATCCAGTACGGAGGCAGCAAAAATACTGGTCAAATTAGGCTATACGAACGTGAAAAATTTGGGCGGCATTGAAGATTGGACAGGTGAACTGGAGAAGTAGTGCTGACTGTAGAAGATGAGGAAATGAGATACATATGTGGTTATTATATGCGATATTATCGGCAGTGTTTGCTGCTTTGACTTCCATTCTTGCAAAGATTGGTATTGATGGCGTGAACTCGAACTTGGCAACGGCAATTAGGACAATTGTTGTTTTAGGAATGGCATGGGTGATGGTTTTTATTACCGGTGCACAAAGTGGTATTGCAGATATCTCAAGGAAGAGTTGGCTTTTTATCATACTATCGGGATTGGCAACCGGTGCATCATGGCTTTGTTATTATAGAGCGCTTCAAATGGGTGAGGCATCGAAAGTTGTACCAATCGATAAGTTAAGTGTCGTGTTGACACTGATTCTTGCTTTTGTGATACTTCATGAGCAGTTTACATGGAAGTCAGCGGTGGGGTCGCTGTTGATTACGGTGGGGACTTTGTTTATGGTATTGTAGAAGCGAAACTGTTATGGCGCAGTGTGTTTTAAAAAGGGGCACCCTTAAACTCAATTGGGGACGTAGTGAAATTCAATTTTACTACGTCCCCAATTGCAATTAGCACGTGACGAATATTTCAATGCCAATTAAAATCAGAATTACACCACCGAAAATTTGGGCTTTGTTGGAAAGCTTGGTTCCAAATTTTTTGCCGATGAAAAGCCCAAATGTGCAGATGATAAAAGTGACGGCAGCGATAATGGCTGCGGCAACAAGTGCCATAAGCAGGTTGTATTTGGCGATGGTAAATCCAACGGAAAGAGCATCAATGGAGGTTGCAACGCCCTGTATCATTAGAGTCTCAATGCCCAATTTTCCGCACGGGCAGTCTCCACAGTCGCATTTGATTCCTTCATGCAACATATTACCTCCGATAAACACTAAAAGGATTAATGCAATCCATGGGATGATTGGTTCAAGCACTGTAAAATATTCTACCAATGTATGAACGCAAAACCATCCGATTAAAGGCATGGCAGCCTGGAATCCCGCAAATAGTCCGGCGATTCCGAATTGTTTTCGTTTTTTCATGCATGGCTCATATAAACCGTCTGCCATGGATACTGAAAACGCATCCATAGCAAGTCCTGCACCAAGTGCAATACTTTCTAAAAAGAACATCACATTCCAATTCATTCTGATTTCCTCCAATTTGTAAGAAATAAATACATAACAAAAGCCCAAGTGTTTTGCTACACTTGAGCTCCATTTACACACAAAGAGACATCTATGCATAGCAAAAAACTACACATGAGTCTCGCAATTTAAAACAAGCCAGACCAAAAGTCAGTATGTTGACTTGCTGCGCAGAAACTGCGTTTGCTACTCCCTCACGAGTTACTTCTATCTTTATACCAGAAAAAATGATGATTGTCAAGAAATGGAAGTGATTAAAAAATTTCCATTACCTTGTGCAGATTTTCTATAAAGACCATCAGTTTTTCGCTTGCGACATTTGCGCTGACAATTTATAATATATATATCAGTAGCCAATAGAAGTGCAGTGACACAGAAAGGATGGAAAAATATGATTTATAACGATTATCAAAACGAAAAACTTTCAGCATTAGGTATGGGCTGTATGAGGTTACCGAAAAACAGCGATGCAGACGGAGATATCAATATAGATGCCACACGCGAAATGGTGGCTTATGCTTTTGAAAAGGGAATCAACTATTTTGATACGGCGTGGGGATACCATGACGGACAATCAGAACCCGTTATGGGAGAAATCTTAAAAGCATATCCACGTGAGAGCTTTTATCTGGCAAGCAAATTTCCGGGATATGATTCAAGTTTGATGAATCAGGTGGAAGAGATTTTTGAAAAGCAATTGAAAAGATGCCAGGTGGAGTATTTTGATTTCTACCTGTTTCACAATGTCTGTGAAATGAATATTGACGGATATTTAGACCCGAAATATCGTATTTTTGAATATTTAATGGAGCAGAAGAAAAACGGACGTATCCGTCATCTTGGTTTCTCTGCACATGGAAATATGGATACTATGAAAAGATTTTTGGAAGCGTACGGCGAGTATATGGAATTTTGCCAATTACAGATTAACTGGCTTGACTGGAATTTCCAGAATGCAAAGGAAAAAGTAAAATTGGTAAGTTCATATAACATTCCGATTTGGGTGATGGAACCGGTACGCGGAGGTTCTCTTGCCAATCTGGCACCGGAATATGCGGCAAAATTGAAAGCACTTCGCCCGGATGCAACGGTTGTCGATTGGGCATTCAGATTTCTGCAATCACTGCCGGAAGTAAAAATGACACTTTCAGGGATGTCAAACTTTGAACAACTCAAAGAAAACATTGATACATATGCAGACAGGCAGCCACTGAGCGAAGAAGAGATGAATTTACTCTTTACAATTGGAAAAGATATGACATCAAAGAAAACGTTGGCTTGTACCTCTTGCCGTTATTGTACGACATATTGTCCTCAGGAACTGAATATTCCTTGGTTTATTGAGCTTTATAACGAACATATTTATTCCGGTGGAGGATTCATTGCACCGATGGCAATGGAATCACTTACAGAAGATAAGATGCCATCAGCATGTCTTGGCTGCCGTGCTTGTGAAGAGGTATGCCCTCAAAATATTAAGATTAGCGAGATGATGGCTGATTTTGCAGAGAAGCTGAGGTAGAAAGACAAAAGCAATTAGGAGATTATTTATGCAATATATCAGCAGTTACAAATCACCCCTAGGCAATATCCTTATGGTGGCAGATGAAATTGGGCTCATAGGATTATGGTTTGAGGAACAAAAATATTTTGCTTTTTCTTTGGATGCAGTGCACGAAGAAAAGGAACTGCCGATTTTTGAGAAAACAAAAGAGTGGCTGTCCATATACTTTTCGGGGGAAGAACCCGATTTTCAGTTACCGATTCATTTGGACGGAACTGATTTTCAAAAACAGGTCTGGCAGATACTTTGTGAAATTCCATATGGGGAAACCGTGACTTACGGTGAAATAGCAAAGCGGCTGGCGAAAGAGCGAGGGATAAAGCGTATGTCGGCACAGGCAGTTGGCGGAGCAGTAGGGCATAATCCGATTTCTATTATTGTTCCATGTCACAGAGTTGTGGGAAGTAATGGGAGTCTCACAGGATATGCGGGAGGTATTGATAAAAAGAAAGCATTATTGAAATTAGAAGGAATTCATATGACAGCAGGGAGATAGATTCCCTGCTGTCAGAGTGTAGACAAAGTTGGTGTTGGAGCGTTAGCTCCAACACCTCTTTTC
>CAZRZV010000035.1:0-14041 GCA_964604665.1 uncultured Faecalimonas sp.
TTTGTATAATATTTCAACTCTTTTCTACACAAAAAGCAGCACCTATGAAAGGTACTGCTTTAACATTTTCTTCACTTCACTTTGATTCATTTGAAGGGAAATCATAAGTTCCCCGCATAACAATTCTTCTGCCTTCTTATAATATTTTTCATCGATACTATCCGTCTTTTTCCCGTTTGCCAGTCTTATCTTTTTCCGTGCCTCTATTGTCTTAAGCACTTTTATCAGTTTTCTGCAATCACAACATCGGATAGCTTCTTTGTACAGATGTTCCCTTTCCCTTTCGTTTGTAATCACAAACTCTTTTGTAGCCGGTATGTCCTCCAATAATTTTCCTACTTCTTCTTTCGATAAAATCTTTCTTATCACAATTTTGGGATTTTCCACCGGGGTGAAAATCTTATTGCCCTGCGAATACTCCACAATCAGTGTATAATACAGTTTATCTTTGTTTTCGGCAATACCGCTTAAAGTGCCTTACACTCCTATTCTGAATATCTGTGAATTAGAGCGAAACAATTTTAAGTTTACCCATAATTACCTATGACTGCTAACAGTATCAGTTTATCACATTTTTGAAAAATTTTTCAAGTTTAATTTGAGCCACTGTACTACACATTTTCATAGCCGAATACCTTATTATAAAATGAAAATAGCAGGTCAAAATGAATTCATTTCTAAAACTCATCCATTCTATAAATGATAATATCATTTGGGGAACACCTATGATACTGCTTCTAATCGGCACGGGTATCTTTCTCACTTTTATCACAAAGGCTGTGATTTTCAGACGTTTCCGTATCGTAATGCGATATACACTCTGTTCCATTTTTCAAAAGAAAAAAGATAACACTCAGGCCGGTTCCATCACTCCCTTTCAAGCTGTCTGTACCGCCCTTGCTGCAACTGTGGGAACGGGAAATATCGTGGGGGTTGCCTTAGCCGTCGCCACCGGCGGACCGGGAGCCATCTTCTGGCTCTGGATTTCTGCTTTAATTGGTATGGTGCTGAAATACAGTGAAGTGCTTTTATCCGTGGCTTATCGAACTCGAAATGAGAAAGGTGAAATCATCGGTGGTCCCATGTATTACATTTCTGAGGGCTGTAAAGCTAAATGGCTGGCAATCCTTTTTGCTGTCTTTGGTTTTCTTGCATCCTTTGGAATCGGTGCATCCGTGCAAGCAAATTCCCTTGCCGCAAATGTCAACCACGCTTTTCATCTCTCCCCAAAGGCAATTGGTGTAATCTTATCTTGCCTGTCCGCATTGGTGCTTATCGGAGGCATCAAACGAATTGCCACTGTCACGGAATTTCTTGTCCCTTTTATGGCACTCTTTTATATCATCGGCGCCCTTGCAGTTCTCTGTATCAACGCTTCCGTCATACCTGCAGCCTTTTTGGCTATTTTCAAAAATGCCTTTACCGGAACTGCTGCTACCGGCGGATTCTGCGGTGCTTCCGTCATGTATGCCTGCCGAATCGGTATGGCGCGCGGTATCTTTACGCACGAGGCAGGTATGGGCTCAGCCCCTATCGCTCATGCTTCGGCATCCACCGACCATCCTGCACGTCAGGGGCTTTGGGGAACTTTTGAAGTATTCGTTGACAGCATTGTCATATGTACCATTACCGGGCTTGTCATACTCACCTCCGGCTTATGGTATTCCATTCCTATGATAAATGGAGGCTCCATGAGTTCCATGGCTTTTGAAAATGCATTTCATGGCGGAAAATATATTATTACCATTGGGCTGACGCTGTTTGCATTTGCAACAATTGTCGCATGGTACTATTACGGAGAAAAATGCGTAGAATATCTCTTCAAAGGAAGACCATCCGTGATTCGTATTTACCAATTCGTCTACATCAGTTCCGTATATTTCGGATGTATTATGGATTTAGATACTGTATGGGAATTTGCTGACCTATTTAACGGGCTTATGGCAATTCCCAACATAATCGCATTAATTATCCTCTCTCCTGTCGTTAGAAAATTAAGCGACGACTTCTTTTCCTCTTTCGTTTACAAATGCGAAAATTGTGATATAATGTCAAAAAGGGGGATTGATAGATTTTGAATGAATTAATTTACAATCCATTGGAAGAATACGAAAACAAATTCAAGCATTTTCACTTAGAAAATACAAACAAGTTTTTTGATGAACTGGTGAAGCAGTCAGGTGTTGACATCGAAGCAAACCGTGAAACCGTCAAAGAATATCTGACGTACACCGGGAATCTGCAAAAACTTAGGCAGAAACTCTCTTGGTTTAAATTCTTACGGGTTCTGATGTATATTACCCTTCTTCTGATTCCGTTAGTAATATGGTGGTTCACACCGAAAATAAAAAAATTGAAAGAGGAAGTGGACTCTGCAGAAAACAAGGCCGCCGAACTTTTAGAGCTTGCCTATGACCAAATGAATCCACTCAACAGCTTATTTACATCCAAAGACTGCTTAACTCTTATCGAGCAGACTATTCCACTGCTATCGTTTGATGAAAATTTTTCAATGAAGCAGGAAATGGATATGCTTACGAACTTTGATTTTGACGAGCTCAGAGATACACAGCAATCCACACTGGATACATTAGCGGGACATTACAATGAAAATCCATTTCTGTTCGAAAGCAAACTGATTCACACCTTGGGAACGGAAACTTATCATGGTTCAAAGGTAATATCATGGACAGAGACCTACACCGACGGCGACGGAAAACTGCGAACAAGAACTCAAAGTCAGACATTACACGCAACCGTCGTAAAACCAAAGCCATTTTACAGTACACAGGTGTATTTGGATTATGGTGCACAGGGTGCTCCGGAACTTCTGTTTGACCGTGTAGATACGCATTTGGAAAACATGAATGACAAACAAATTGAACGGTATATCAATAAGGGTGAGAAAAAACTTAAAAAAATGACAGACAAAGCCATCAGTCAAAACAAAGATTTTATGAGCATGTCAAACTCTGATTTTGAAGTATTGTTCGGTGCACTGAACAGAACAAATGAAGTTCAGTTCAGAACTTTATTCACACCGCTTGCCCAGACCAATATGGTATCTTTAATTTTGTCAAAAGAGAACTTTGGGGACGATTTCCGATTCTTGAAGAGAAAACGGATGAATCAGATTATTACCAACCACAGTCAGGGAAGAAACTTAAAAATACCGGAAAACAGTTATGCTTCTTATTCTTTCGATATTATTAAGGATAACTTTATCAGTCAAAATACCGCATTCTTCAAAGCTGTATATTTTGATTTTGCACCAATTTGGTCGATTCCTATGTATCAGGAAAGGCCTGTGCAGTCATTAAAGCCTCTGCCTGATTACAAACAATTGTATTCACAGAAAGAATGTGAAGTTCTGTCAAATATGTTAGATGCCAAATACGTGGTACATCCGGATACCAAAACGGAAGCGATTCTCAAAACAAGTTACATCTCTTCTACAGGAAATGTCGACGAGACTTGTATTACTGCTTACTCCTACGACATCTTCCCTCGTGTGGAATACGTATCAGTATACGGAGGTGACGGACGTTACCACAGCGTAGCCGTTCCGTGGGACGAATACATACCATTAGAATCATCCAATCATTTTTACATCAGCACATTGGATGCTTCTCCAAAAAACAACATTATAGCCAGCAAAAACGGCTTATGTATATTTCAATAATTTTTACAACAAAAGGAGATTAAAAAATGGCAAATCAATTGGATGAATTAAACCCTGAAGTGCGAGAAGAAGGTGTTGACACAAATGTCATCGCAAAGAAAATTCCGGCAGAAGTCGGAGTAGGCTCAAAAGTATTTGAAATCTTATTGTGGGTATGCGCAATCTTTCCCGGCGTGATTTTTTTATTTATGAAAATCAATGCACAAAAGCATTTTGATCAGTTACAGCAAAAGATTCAAAGGAACGCATCGCAAATCGACAACTTTTTGGAGCAACGCGTTATGGTGCTTCAAAACTGCGCACGTCTCTTAGACAAGGCAATCGACCTTGACAAGAGCACATTTGTGGAAATTGCAAAATACAGATCAGGCAGTGTGGCAGACATGGATGCTGCACGTAATGAAGCCGGAAGTCAAATCGAGGCAGTATCCCGAAAAGTAAATTTAGCAATGGAAAACTATCCTGATTTACAGGCACACAAAGAAATTGCAGATGCGATGCAACAAAACATGTACTTGCAGAGAGAAATTACCGCAGCAAGAGAACTTTACAATGATACGATTAACGAATGGAACAAAGACATTTTCGCTTGGCCAACAAAGAAAATCGTAGCTGCAAAAAATGGTTACACAACCAGAATTCCATTTGCAACAACAAAAGAAATCAAAGAACAGGCAAGAGATGTATTTTTCTAGGAAGATACATATAAATAAAGGCAGTCAAAACGTCTGCCTTTTTTTAGAGGGGGAAAGACATTATGAAAAATGTAATTGAAATCGACCACCTGAGCAAACGCTTTGGTGATGTGCAGGCGGTAGACGACCTGAGTTTCCGGGTAAAGGAAGGCGAACTGTTTGCTTTCCTTGGCGTCAACGGTGCCGGAAAGTCTACCACCATCAATATCATGTGTGGACAGCTTGAGAAAGACAAGGGAAATGTACAGATTGACGGCGTGAATCTTGATACTGCTCCGGAGCATATCAAACGAAGTCTTGGTGTAGTATTCCAAAATTCCGTGCTGGATCAGTCTCTTTCGGTTCGGGACAATCTGTTGTGCCGCGGGGCTCTCTATGGCATTTCGAGCAGTGAGTTGGAACAACGGCTGACGGAACTGGACAGACTTCTGGGATTAAAAGAACTCTACAAGCGTCCGGTGGGCAAACTTTCCGGCGGTCAGCGACGCAGAATTGACATTGCCCGCTCATTACTTCACAAACCTCGTATTCTGATTCTGGATGAGCCCACCACAGGACTGGATCCGCAGACAAGAAAACTACTGTGGGATGTGGTGGCAAACCTGCGTAAACAAGAAAATATGACGGTCTTTTTAACCACTCATTACATGGAGGAAGCCGCCGATGCGGACTATGTGGTGATTTTGGACAGCGGTAAGATTGCCGCCGAAGGAACCCCATTGGAATTAAAGAACCGCTATACCGGTGACTTTATTACTCTCTACGGCTTAAATGAAGAACAGGTTCAGAAGATGGGCGCACCATACGAAACGATTCGTGATGCCTTCCGGGTAGCCGTCCCGAATACTGCCGTCGCTACAGAATTAATCGGAAAATATCCGGAATTATTCCATGACTATGAGATTACAAAAGGGAAAATGGATGATGTATTTCTCTCTGTAACAGGAAAAAAATTAGCAGGAGGTTTGGAAAAATGACAGGACTTTGGACGCTTACAAAACGCAATACGAAACTATATTTTAAGGACAAGGGAATGTTTTTCACCTCATTAATTACGCCTGTAATCCTGCTCGTCCTCTATGTCACTTTTTTGAACAATGTGTACGAGCAGAGCTTCCAGAGTGTTCTGAAAGTTGCTGACGCTACAGTGACGGACAAACTCCTCCACGGCTTTGTAGGCGGAGAACTGATATCCTCACTTCTGGCAGTTTGTTGTGTAACGGTTGCATTCTGTTCCAACCTGCTGATGATTCAGGACAAATGCAGCGGAGCAAAGCGGGATTTAACTATGACCCCTGTAAAGTCCGGCATTCTGGCTCTGAGTTATTCTCTTTCCACGTTGATATCTACTCTGCTAATCTGCTTTGTGGCAACCGGAATTTGCCTTGTATACCTCGCCTGTGTAGGCTGGTATCTGACGCTGGGAGATGTACTGGCACTGCTTTTGGATGTGGTATTGCTGGTGTTGTTTGGCACGGCGCTGGCTTCCGTGGTTAATTTTCCACTGTCCACCAATGGACAGGCTTCTGCGGTAGGTACCATTGTCAGTGCCGGTTATGGGTTTGTCTGCGGCGCCTATATGCCTATCTCCAGTTTTTCATCAGGCGTGCAAAAAGTGATTATGTTCCTGCCTGGAACCTATGGTACTTCTCTGCTACGAAATCATGCACTGCAAGGTGTATTCAAGGAAATGGAGAGTCTGAGTTTTCCAAAGGAAGTAATCACGGAGATTCGGGACAGCGTAGACTGCAACCTTTATTTCTTTGAAAATCAAGTGGATATACCTGTAATGTATATCATTTTAATTGGAACCATTGTCATTGCATTTGGCTTGTATATCCTCTTGAATCTATTGGCGAAGAAAAGGAAGAAATAAGTGCAAAAGAAAGCATCACTGACAAATAAACTGCCTGTGATGCTTTCTAATATGTTTTGATAACTTATTCCACTTTAACAGAATCCGTACGATATATAAATTTCACCTGACCGTCCATACCATTGGAAATACCGGAGAAAGATTTATAATCCTTTGAAACATCCACAGTAGCTTTGACTCTGGTAAATAACACGCCCATATCTCCGTTCACAGCATCAATAATCTTCTGAATACCCTGTTCATTAAACTCTTTCAAGCCGTCAGATAACTGCATAGCGCCGTCACGCAGTGCCGTAACTCCGTCTACAAGAGCAGGTGCACCATTCTTCAGCGTGAGAATTCCATTATATAGTTCATTCATGCCGGCATATAATTCTGCCGTTCCGTCTTTCAGCCGAGCAGCACCTGCATTTAATGCATCCGCGCCCTCTTTGGCTGAAGCAACACCGGCGGTATATTGATTGAGTCCAATATAGAACGTGTTATAACTGTCAAGTTGTCCCTTGAGAGCAGATATGGAAGCCGCACCGGACTGTGCCTGTTCAAGAGCCGCTGTAATCTGTGCCTGTACTTCAGGAGAATTCATATTCTGTTCAATCAGAAATTGAACCTGTTCTTCGGTTTTTGAAGCAATTGTAGTTTGAATATCCTGTGATTGCATCTGTATATTCACGTTTGCATCAATGGTAGCCCTGACAGTTTCAGACTCCATTTGAGCGTCAATGGCGGCGGCAATTTGAGCTTGCTGTTCTGCGGTAATCATCCCGGCATTCACAGCCGCCTCATACTGTTCTTTTGTCATCCCCTGAGATGCCAGAACCTGCACTTTTACATTCTCACGGACAGCCGCTGAAACACCAGCGGTAACCTGCTCTTTTATGACAGCTGTCACACCGGCTTTAATTGTATCTTTCTGTTCATTGACAGCTGCTGTTACTCTTTGCAATGCCACTGCACGCGCCTGTTGTGCAACATTCGCCGCATCCAATGAATCAATGATACCATTTAAAACTTCTGCATAGTTTTCAATCGTCAAAGTCGGCACGCTCAATCCCGCTGCTGCAAGCTGCGTATTTGCCGTACTCAAAAGCGATTCAAATACCTGCTTGGAACCGGCATTCAAAGTATCATTGTTTGCCGTCAACTCTCCGAGTCCCTCGGACAACTGTTTTGCACCGTTTGCGAGTTCTGTTGCTCCGCTATTTAAGTCGCCTGCACCATTCTTTAGTTTTGCAGCGCCATTTGCCAACTGATTGATTCCTTTTACAAGTTCTCCGGATTTATCCAAGAGGGTACACAGGCCATCATAAAGTTGTGAAGAGCCGTCCAAAAGCTGAGTCATCGCATCGGTAAGTTGACCCAAAGAACCAGTCAATTCATCCACTGAATCGAGTTTATCTGTATCCAACCGATTGAATATTTCATTTGTGGCAATCGTTACCGTATTTGTCATCTCAAAATTTTTCACATCAGCGGTAATCTCCACATAGTCCGGAATTTCAAACTTCTTTTTGTCTACATTCAGATTACTTTGCAAACCAGGAAAGGCAATTCCTGCAATGACTGTACGGTCACCGTCGTTAATCAGTTTTCCGTTTGATACATCTACATTGGTAAATATATCATTATCCAGCATCAGCCCGGTTATCATAGCAAACGGAACATATATTTTTTCCTGACTGCCATCAATATCAACCATTTCATATTGATTATTCTGATAGTCAAAACGAATGGTTACACTGCCGCTTTTTCCGGCAAGTTCTTTCGGAGAGATATCTTTTCCATCAAGTTTATATGAAACGCTGAGACTTACAGGCAGTTCTTTTTCAATGTTGCCCTGATAATAGATGTCGTTGCCCTGTGCATCCCATACCCGCATGTTGTCGCCGTTCATGACATAGGACTCATCACCCTTGATATTTTCTACATTTGTCAGTTCTGATTTATCTAGGAGTGAATGACTGCCAATCGAGTTTTTAATCCAATCGCTGACAATAATCTTTTCAACGCTTCCATCTGCGCCGGCTAAAACATAAACGGTTTCATCTTTCACAAGTCCGGCTTCATTTTCTTCCGCCAGAACAGCCGACTTCTCTTCCGGCTTTTTCTGCTCTTTTCCGTATGTCGTGGCGAATACGGTGGCGCCGACACCTCCGACAAGTGCCGTGCAGCAAAGAATAGCTACCAGCGATTTCTTTATTTTATTATTCATTATGAAATTACCTCCTGACTAATTTTGTTTCTTTATTGAACAAAAATCTGTGCTACTGTACTTAAATCTATGTAGCACTCATATTTTCCGCAAGTTCACATATTTTTTCTGCCGCAAACGGTTCTATGTTTTTTTCCTGACTTAAAACCATCGACATGCGGGCATGTTCGTCATTCAAAAGCATGAGTGCCTTCTGCAACGCCTCTTCCGGTGTTTCGCAGGATTCGCTCATACCATATTCATTAAAATATCTGGCGTTATATGTCTCACAGCCCGGGATGGCGGCAGTATGTAAGATTGGAACACCGCATACGGCGGCTTCTGTTGAAGACAGCCCGCCCGGTTTTGTGACAAAAATATCAACGCTCTTAAGATATCCCGCCATATCGTCAGTATATCCAATCACTGTCACTCCGGGATATTCGGCATTCTTTAACTTTTCATACAATTCCTGATTGCTTCCACAGACAATAATCAGTTCTGTCTGCCCGGCGGATTGCATTCCGTTTATAAACGTTTCTATCGTTTTCCCGATTTTTCCTCCGCCCATACTTCCGCCGGTTATCAGAATATATTTCTTATCCGGGTCGAGTCCAAGACGCCGTCTTGCCTCCTCCCGGCTCTCTGCCTCTGAAAAACTACGGTGAACCGGAATCCCAATAGGATATAATTTCTCACCCGGTATTTCGCGTTCCTCGTAGGATTCCGCCAGCGATGCAGAGGGAATCACGTAAGCATCACATTCCGTCTCTTCCGTAAACGGAATGCAGGTATAATCGGTCGCAACAAATATTGTTTTTGGAACAGAAAGCCCGCAATTTTTCATATTTGTTATAATTTCCGCAGGAAACAGGTGTGATGAAATCACAATATCAAAATGATGTTTTTCAAAATAGTCCTGCATCACTGACACCATGCCGTGATTGACAAAATATACCGGAGAACGAAATGGCAGTTTCCGGTAGAACTGTCCGAGCACGTAAACACCGCCGAAAACCCCCGGCATTTTCTGAACTGTACGTGTATAACTGTTATTGATTCTATTCGCAAGCTGTTGGCTTTGTAACGTATAAGGATTGAGCATTTCTACACTGTGGCCACGGCGTTTCAATTCTTCTGCAATTGCTTTTCCGGCTGAATCATGTCCTCCTCCTGTGCCACAGGAAAGCACCAATACATCCATAGGAATTTCACCTCCATTTTTTCTCTTCGTTCTTTACTGCATAGCATCCTTCTGAAAACACTAAGCAGTATGAGGCAAAATCCCATCCAGACCGCTGTGTTATCTAAAAGAAAAATCATAGTTACAAGCGCTGTCACATAAGCGATAAGCGTCCGATAAAAATGCGACGTTACTCTGCATATTGCAGAGAAAAAGACAAACGCTCCGGCAAAAAGAATCAGTGGCTGCCACATAGGGAGCAGACCCGCCAGACATCCAAAGGTGACGGCAATGCCCTTGCCACCCTTGAAACCGTAAAATATCGGAAATACATGCCCAATTACCGGCGCGGCAATTGCAACGGAAAGTAAGAAAGAATAAAAAGGACCATGTATACCGATGCGGACAAATAGAAATACAGGTAAAAACCCTTTCATAAGGTCAAAGACCAGTGTCAGAAATCCGCACCAGAATCCACCATACACAAAGGCATTTGCCGTTCCGGGATTCTGGTCCTTGCTCTGTTCAATCATATTTTCTTTCTTAAAAATTTTTTCGAAGATTCGTGCATAAAGCACGCTGCCGGAAAGATATCCAAACAAGATAAGTCCGATATTACGCAGCATATACTCTTTTCCTCCTTTTAGTACTTTTTGCAACCGTTTGTGGCAGAAATATTATCTTGACAGAATCAGTTGCTATGATACCTGTACTTTTGCTTTTTTCATGCCAAATGTCGTTGTACAAATCAATTTATCGCAGAGCATGAGCAGGGATGGCAGAATGAAGATTACGCACAGCATACTCACAATTGCGCCTCTTGCCATCAGCATACACATGGAACTAATAATATCGATGTCCGAGTAAACGGCAACACCGAAGGTTGCAGCAAAGAGCCCCATACCGGAAACGATAATGGACGGAATTGAAGCTGCAAGAGCAGTTGAAATACTGTGACGCTTGTCGTTCCCTAAAATTCGCTCTGATTTATATCTGGTAGTCATAAGTATCGCATAGTCCACCGTTGCGCCGAGCTGAATGGTACTAATGCAAATCGGTGCAATAAACGGCAGAGACTGACCGAGATAATGCGGGAGACCGAGATTGATAAAAATAGCAAGCTCAATCACCGATATAAGAATAAACGGCAGTGAAAAGCTCTTTTCTACGAAGGCTATGATAATAAAAATAGCAATGATTGAAACAGCATTTACAACCTTAAAATCACGGTCGGTAGTCTCAATCATATCCTTCATACAAGGGGCTTCCCCGATGAGCATACCGGTTTCATCATACTTTTTCAGTATCGTATTCAGACTGTCTATCTGATTATTTACTTCATTACTTGCGACCTGATACTCTGAGTTGATAAGCAGCAACTCCCATCTGTCGCTTTCAAGGATTCCCTTAATACTCTCCGGAAGAATTTCTTCCGGCACGCGGCTGCCGAGAACAGATTCCAGACCAAGCACATATTTCACGCCGTCAACCTGTTCCATTTCGTCAATCATACTCCGTACAGACTTGGACGGTGTGTCGGCATCCAGCAGAATCATATGCGTTGATGCAATATTAAAGTCATCCGATAACTTGGAATTGGCTATAACATATTCCATGTCTTCCGGCAAACACTCGCCCATATCGTAATAAACTTCATTATTTGTCTTGTTATATCCGTACAGTGCAGGAACAATCAGCAAGGCAAAAATAATAAGAAAAACAGGAAATGCTTTCGTAACGCCTTTTGCAAACTTCGTCATATTCGGGATAAGCGAACGATGTTTTGTTTTCTGTAATGGTTTATCTAATACAAGAATCAGTGCCGGAAGTACGGTTACGCAACCGATAACCCCAAGAACAACACCCTTTGCCATAACGATTCCCAAGTCGCGTCCGAGTGTAAATGTCATAAAACAAAGAGCGATAAATCCGGCAACCGTTGTAATCGAACTTCCTACAACCGAGGTAAGCGTCTGCTGAATGGCAACCGCCATAGCCTCATTATTATCATCGTACTTCTCTCTTTGCTCATTATAACTGTGCCACAGGAAAATGGAATAGTCCATGGTAACGGCAAGCTGAAGCACCGCCGACAGAGCCTTTGTTATGTACGAAATTTCTCCTAAAAAGTAGTTGCTTCCGAGATTCATTAAAATCATCATACCGATTGATGCAAGAAATACAAATGGCACCAACCATCCGTCGAGAAACAGAAGCATTGCAAGACATGCAAACAGCACCGCAAGTCCCACATAAATCGGTTCTTCCTGCTCGCAGAGATCTTTCAAATCGGTAACAAGCGCCGACATTCCGGAAACAAAGCATTGTTTTCCTGCAATGGAACGGATTTCACGAATGGCGTCCATTGTAACATCCGCCGAAGTTGCACTGTCAAAAAATACTGCCATCATAGTGGCATTATCTGTATTAAATTCATCATATAGTGCATCCGGTAAAAGTTCTTTTGGAATGGATATATCTGCAAGGGATGAATACCACAATACTGTTTCTACATGGTCTACTGTCTCAAACTTGTTTACCAATGTAGCAACATCTTTGTCCGACATATCCTCCACGATAATCAGGGAAAAAGCACCTTTGCCGAAATCTTCAAGCAATTCATTTTGTCCCTTTACGGTATCCATATCTTCGGGAAGATAATTCAGCATGTCGTAATTGACCCTTGTTGTAACCATGCCGAGTACTGACGGAATCATCAGCAATACGGCAATGATTAGGATAAGAACACGGTGTTTCACCACCGCTTTTGAAAATCGCATTTTATTTCATCCTCTCTTTCTTCCTAATAGTCTGCTTCAATCACATCGGGATGTTGATGTTTAATAATTTTGACTGCAGTAATCATTGTGCCAATATTCAGAATTCCTTCACACAGCATGGAAGCGCCAATCAGCACAGCAAGAATACGACTGCTTTCACTTGGACGGGCGATTACTATTCCTCCAAATATCACTGTTACGATTGCTAAAGCAAGAATTAGCCACCATTCACGGATTCCAAAGGTTTTGGAATCTATAGCAATTTGAATTTTGAATAGTCCGTCGGTCAAAAAAGAAAGTCCGAGAGTAATACAAATAAAGTTCATCAAACTACCCGGATGGCATAACATAATCACACCCAAAGTAATCATCATAATGCCGAATGCCAAATCATACTGGAACGCAAGTCGGTAAAGGTCCTTTGAAAAGTATCCTATTAACCGAATGGCACCAAATACAATCAGAATCACTCCACATATAGTGCCGAATGCCAAAATGGAAAATTCAGGAACGGCTATTAAAATAATTCCCAACACGCATAGCAGGGCAGATACGATAATATACCCTATTTTTGCGGTTTTCATAGGAGCTACAGAACGCATCAGAAGTTCCTCCTTTCAAATTTAAAATCATTGCAATTTCTTTTTGCAAAGTCAGTATATTCTCAAAATACATTTTATAAAATAGACAACTGAACTCAACTGTCACAAAAGTAGACAATTAAAATGAATTGCCTAAATTTTAGACAATACATATGCTTTTGCCTAAAAACCATTCAATATCAGTTTGGTCATCCCAAACATACTGCTTTTAGAAAAAATTGCCGGCTTATCCCAAATAGATGAGTCGGCAATTAACAATATGACAATATATTTTAATCATGTTTCGTTGTTCTCATTGTTTTCTCTGCATCTTTTAATCATTTCACCTGATAAACCGTTGCAAAGTACAAGAAGACGCTTTAATTTCTGAATGGCATCATCCTGCATACCGGTATTAATCCAATCAAGCCATAAACCAAATAACTCACATTTCGTAAAAAGAATCATAAGTTCTCTGTCACTTTTGCTGACAATGCCTTTTTCAAAAGCTGTATCAAAATATGTTGTAACAACATGTTCACAGATTCTCATAAGATATTGCTCATATATATTACGGTTGACTGAATTGCAAATATGTAATATTGCTTTTTTATTATCTAATGTAAAACGAAAAGCAGCTTCAACGCCCTCTTCGATTGATGTAATACTTGGGTATTGTTGAATCAATGCATTTGCTTCATCCATAATCATTTCTTCAAGCAAAGACGGTATATCCTGAAAATGATAATAGAACGAATTCCGGTTGATTCCGCACTCTTCCACAATTTCACGAACACTGATTTGAGTGAGTGGTCGTTCATTTAGCAGTTTCCAAAAAGATTCTTTGATCGCCCGTTTGGTAAAATTCGGCACGATTTATCCCTCCTTCAAAATGATATCTATGATATCTGAAAGCCCTCAATGCAGAATCAGACATACGTCTGTTATAGCATAAAAATATAAATTTTTCAAGAACTTACGAATGATATAGTTTGTACACTAGAAAGACAAAGTAAATTCCAGTTCATATACCCATACTAGATTTAAGTCTGT
>CAZRZV010000036.1:0-14017 GCA_964604665.1 uncultured Faecalimonas sp.
CCTCCGTGAAGAACTAATGGCATATCTCCTGTTAACTGTTGGATTGCATCCAATGTTTCGAAGCTTAATCCTTCCCAGTTTGCCGGATATTTTCCGTGGATGTTACCGATACCTGCTGCCAACATATCAACGCCTAAGTCAGCGATTGATTTACATTCGTTAGGATCTGCACATTCGCCTTTACCGATTACACCGTCTTCTTCACCACCGATTGCTTCCGAAGACATTCCTCTTTCTGCACAAATCTTAACTAATTCTGTTGTCTTAGCAACGTTTTCTTCGATTGGATAGTGTGAACCATCGAACATAATTGAAGAAAATCCAGCTTCGATACATTTCATACATCCATCGTAGCTGCCGTGGTCTAAGTGAAGTGCTACAGGAACAGTAATGTTTAATTCTTGAAGCATTCCATTTACCATACCTACAACTGTTTTATATCCTGCCATGTATTTTCCTGCACCCTCAGATACACCAAGGATAACTGGTGAGTTACATTCTTGAGCTGTCAATAAAATAGCTTTTGTCCACTCTAAGTTATTGATATTAAATTGGCCTACTGCATAGTGACCTGCTTTTGCTTTAACAAGCATTTCTTTTGCTGATACTAACATAAGTACTACCTCCAATGAATTGTTTTATCTTTACTTACGCTTTCATTATAAACTATTCCCTTTAAAAATCAAGTCTATTTTTTACCTTTAAACATTGTTATCAGGGTCTTCTGCTTCGGAAGCGTCTTCTATCTCTTCACAACTTTTCTGTTCCTTGTCCGCAATCATAATCTGTAACGCCCGCTGTTCATTATGAATGGTTACATTGGTATGATTGCCCCCAAATTCTCCGTCCAACGTCCACGGGATTTCTTCTTCCGCTTCAAAAATAATCTCTTTTGCCCTAAAAGAATACATGTGCTTTGAATCAAATTTTTCAATTAGCAATGCCTTTACAATATCCTGAAGTTCTATGATATTCTTCGGTTTTTTAATCAGAGTCACTTCAAATTCCCCGTCATCAAATAAAACCTGCTTTCCCATAATATCACGGAACCCTGCAACCGATTTTGAATTCGTTACCATGCCTATCATAAATTGGTCTTCAATCACTTCTCCGTCATGGGTGATTTTAATCGTATAAGCTGGAATATTCACCAAACGTTTTGCACCTTCCAAAACATAAGCTGCGTGTCCCAGCATTTTCTTCAAATTTTGTCTCGTTGTGTACGAAACATCCGTAAACAGACCAAACGCGGCGACATAAATAAAAATATCATCATTATAGTGTCCCACATCACATGCAAACGGCTTTCCATGTACTGCAATGTTGGCTGCCTGTAAAACATTTTTAGGAATATTAAGGCTGCTTGCAAAATCGTTCGTTGTACCGGTTGGTATGTAACCTATCGGTATTCTCTTTTCGCGGCTCATCATTCCGGTTACCACTTCATCTAATGTGCCGTCCCCACCGCTGCATACTACCAAATCATAGCCGTCTTTCATATTTTTAATCTTGTTATAACCATCTTGCGGGCCCTGTGTAAGATAAACCGTCACGTCATATTCCGCCTTCACAAATATATCGAGTACATCTGCAAGTGATGGCTTCAATGCGCCTTTTCCGGCATTTGGATTAAAAACAAATAACATTTTTTTCATTATGACATCCTCCTTTATCTTATAAACCCCCATTATATGAAAAAGAGCATATACATGCCCTTTTTATCACGGTTTCCTATTGTTGACTTAAATATGCCGCAATATCATTTGCTGCAATCTCTTCATCTTCACCTTCTGTCACAATGACAATCTCATCACCGCCACAAACATTAAGCGACATCATCCCCATAATGCTTTTTGCATTAATGTTTTTTGTACCTATTTGAATATGTACCTTGCTTGCAAATTGGCTTGCTTTTTGTACCAGCATTGCAATCGGACGTGCCTCCAAGGTTTTACAATTAACGGTTACTGCTTTTTTCATCATGGTTCTTATTCCTCCCTATGTTCCTTCAACTGCTCGGCTATTTCACTCAACTTACGTAGTCTGTGATTCACCCCTGATTTACCGAGCGGTGTTTGGAGCAATTCTCCTAACTCTTTCAGGGTTTCGTTTGGATATTCAAGACGTACCTGCGCAATTTCCCGCAGTCCTTCCGGCAACTTCTTCAAGCCAATGGTATCACGGATATATTGAATATCCTCCACCTGCCTCAATGCTGCAGATACAGTTTTGTTAATATTGGCAGTCTCACAGTTCACCTTGCGGTTCACAGAATTTCTCATTTCCTTAAGAATACGTACATTTTCCATTTCCATCAAAGCAACCGGTGCTTCCATAATATTCAAAAGGTCCACAATCTGGGAGCCTTCTTTCAAGTAGACAACGTACATTTTCTTGCGAATAATCACTTTTGCATCCAAGCCATAACTATTGATAAGAGTCCTCAATTGTTCGGCTTTTTCCGGTGCTGCGCATACAATCTCAATATGATAAGATTTTTCCGGATTACTCATGGAGCCCGCTGCCAAAAATGCCCCTCGAATATATGCCCGTTTGCAGCAACTGTGCTGAATCACCAAGTTCTTTCCAACAGAAAGTTCCTCTGAAATTTCTCCATCTTTGTCAACCAGTTTTAACGTCTGCAAGACCCAAATGGCATCTCGATGATTATTTATGATAACCGCATAAGAAACATTATCATTGCTTCTATTTCTCGATACAAAAGTCTCAACCCCTATATTAAAGGTTTTTCTCAATAATGTAAAGTACTTTCTCGCAACAGAAATATTTTCCGTGCGCACTTTGATTGAGTAGTTCTCGCGACTGTCAATCACGACTTTGCCGCACATCGTGATGATAGCTGCAACCTCCGCTATCTGACAATGTTTTGCCGTGCTTAGGTGTCTGGATAATTCTTCTTTTATTTTCCCCGAAAATGTAATCTCCTGTTTCATAATTATGATTTTCTCTTTGCATCCTTTTCAATGTCTCGATGTTCTATCTTAATTCCAAGGTTCTCATCCTGCCCTAAAGCTTTGTATAGTTCGTTTGCCAATGTCACGGATCTGTGTTTTCCCCCTGTGCATCCGATTGCAATTACGAGTTGATGCTTTCCTTCTGAAATGTATTGCGGAATCAAAAATCGAATCATGTCTTCCAATTTTTTTAAAAACTTTCCGGAATTGGAATTGGACATCACATATTTTTGCACCGGGGCGTCATTTCCCGTTTGATGACGCAATTCTTCCACATAATATGGATTTGGTAAAAATCTGACATCAAACACCAAATCCGCATCACTCGGAATCCCATACTTAAATCCAAAAGAGCAAATCGTCACATAAATGTTTTTAAACTCCTTGTTATCCACAAAAATCTTATTAATTTCCACTTTCAACTCTCTGGTTAAAGTGTTACTTGTATCCAAGATATAGTCTGCTCTCTTGCGGAGTCCCTCGATTTCTTCTCTCTCCATTTGAATTCCGTGGTCAAGACTGCCTTCTTTCGCCAGAGGATGATTTCTTCTAGTCTCCTTGTAGCGCTTAATCAACACATCATCACGGGAGTCCAAAAAGAGAATTTCATACTCAAAGCCGGATTCTTTTAATTGGTCTAATATCTTTTCCAATTCTAAGATGCTATATCCCGTCCGGATATCAATTCCAACAGCAATCTTATTAATCTCTGCATTTGGCATCTGAGTCAGTTCCGCCAATTTTGAAATCAGCGGAAAAGGAAGATTGTCTACACAATAGTATCCTACGTCTTCTAACATTTTTAAGGCTGTACTTTTTCCTGCTCCGGACATTCCCGTTACAATGACAAATCTCATCTTTAGAATTCTCCTATTCTTTTCACTTCGGCCTCTAATTCCACTCCGAATTTTTCTTTTACTATCTCAGACACCTGACGCATCAGTTCCGAGATATCCGCCGCAGTTGCTTTATCTTTGTTAATCACAAAACCACAATGCTTTTCAGACACCTGTGCTCCACCCACTTGAAATCCGCGAAGTCCTGCGTCCTGAATGAGTTTCCCTGCAAAATACCCTTCCGGTCTCTTGAAAGTACTTCCTGCGCTTGGATATTCCAACGGTTGTTTGGTTGTTCTCTGCACGCGAAAGTCATCCATTTTCGCCTTGATAACTTCCTTGTCTCCTTTTGCAAGCAAAATCGTTGCTTCCAGTACAATATAATCTTTCCGTGCGACAATGCTTGTACGATAGCCAAGTTCCAATTCGTCATTAGTCAATACCAGCACTTCTCCTTCTGGTGTCAGGACGGTAACTGTTTCGAGAACATCTCTCATTTCTCCTCCGTAAGCTCCTGCATTCATCACTACGGCGCCGCCAATCGTTCCCGGAATCCCTGCTGCAAATTCAAATCCTGTCAGCTCCGCTTCTAATGCCACATTTCCAATCTTGGAAAGCAAGGCACCTGCTTGTACGATAATCCGATTGTCCTCTATCTGAATGTCATTCATTTCCTTGTAGATTTGAATTATCACTCCGCGATATCCTTTATCGCCCACCAATAAATTGCTGCCATTTCCCAAAATATAATATGGCATTTTCAGTTCTCTGCAAAGAGCTATGGTGTCCCTCACTTCCTCTGCTGTCTTTGGAATCACAAAATAATCTGCATTTCCCCCAACGCGGAAGGTAGTGTGATTTTTCATCGGCTCATCTTTATATATGCGGTTCGCGTCCATGATATCCATCATCTTGTTATAAAAAATTGAATTCATATTTCACTCCGTTATAATTCTTTCTTATTATAATATGTATGACTTCTCACATCATCATACAACAAAAATGTCCCGAATTCAACGAACACTTGCAAATTCCATGGAAATGCGTTATATTAGACTGGATATATAAAAGTACATGTAAAAACAAAAAGGAGTGGATTTTCAGTGGACCCTAGTGCCGCCTGGCAGATTATTGTATTGATTATTTTATTATTGCTCTCTGCATTCTTTTCATCAGCAGAGACAGCGCTGACAACTGTAAACAAAATTAAGATGCGTTCTCTCGCAGAAGAAGGCAATAACCGAGCAAAACTGGTGCTCAAGATGACCGAAGATTCTTCAAAATTGCTCAGTGCCGTTCTGATTGGAAACAATATTGTAAATATTTCAGCATCTTCCTTGACAACATCCATTGCATATGAATTGAGCGGAGGAGCTACAGCAATCGCAATTGCTACCGGTGTTCTTACCCTTTTCATTTTGATTTTCGGTGAAATTGTCCCAAAGACGTTGGCTACCGTACATGCTGAAAAGCTCTCTTTAGCATATTCTTATCCGATTCATTTTGTCATGACAGTTATAACGCCTATAAATTGGGTTATCAATTTATTAGCCCGAGGGATTCTTTTTCTCCTGCGCGTTGACCCAAATGCAAAGCCAAATGCCATGACTGAAAACGAGCTTCGTACTATCGTGGATGTAAGCCATGAAGACGGTGTTATTGAAGAAGACGAAAAAGAAATGATTTACAACGTGTTTGACCTTGGTGACGCCGAGGCAAAAGATGTTATGGTACCAAGAGTCAACATGATTTTTGCCGATGTGGAAAGTTCTTATGAAGAGCTGCTTAATATTTTCCGCGAGAACAAGTTTACAAGATTGCCGGTTTATGAAGGAACCACCGATAACGTAATCGGTACAATCAATATGAAGGACTTGCTTTTATTTGACAGCACAAAGGAGTTCCATCTCCGTGACATTTTGCGTGAGGCATATTTCACTCATGAACATAAAGGAATTTCCGAATTACTTGTAGAAATGAGACAGGCTGCTTTAAACATTGCCATTGTATTAGACGAATATGGCGAAACAGCTGGACTGATTACCTTAGAAGATATCTTGGAAGAAATCGTTGGGGAAATCCGCGACGAATATGATGAAAACGAAGAAGCGGAAGTATTCAAACAAGTCAATGAGTTTGAATTTATTATAGAAGGCTCTATGAATCTTGACGATTTGAACGACCGTATTGATTTGAATTTAGAGTCTGAAGACTACGATTCTCTCGGCGGATATATCATCGAGCAGCTTGACCGTCTTCCTGATGAGAAGGATGAAGTTATTATCGGCAATAATGTCCGCATGGTTGTAGATGCACTCGACAAAAACCGTATTGAAAAAGTACACATTTATCTTCCGGAAGATTTCTATGAAGAGGACGACGCAGAAGAAGAGAACGAAGATTAAAATAAAAGGCTGTATCAATAGCAAAAACGACAATAAAAAGCCCTTGGCACATGGGACACACCTATGCCAAGGGCTCTTTCTTTTGACTTAGTCTTCTTTCTCTTCTTCCGGTTCTTCTCCTGCCAGTCTTAAGATATCCTCAATCTCTTCAATCTCCAGTCCCATGTAAACTGCAAGTTCATCAATTGTGACTTTGTGTCCAAGTTCCTCGGTAAGCTTGGTAATGCTTTCATCCAAGGCTTGGACTTTTTCTACCATCTTTTTATCTCTGCCGGCAAGTTCTGACTGTTCTTCCAAAAGAAGCTGCATACTCTGCCTGATTTGAGAAACAATCACTTCGTCTGCATTTTCCGCATCCGTAATATGTTCCACGCCCAAAATCAATCCAAGATTTCCTTCCTGAATCAAGTCACCGATAAAGACTTCCGGTCTGCGAAGTTCCTTGGCAATCTCTACTACTTTTCCCAGATAAAGCTCTGTAAGACGTTTTTTGGCGCTTTCGTTTCCTTCGACTGCTTGTCCAATCAAAGTCTCTGCTTCCCCCGGCTTTGCAAGTCGAATCGCCTTGATATCATTTTCATATGCAAGTAAATACGCCTTCTCCTCTTCCGTATATTCAACCTGTGGCTCCTCAGAAGTCATTTTTACATAGCCCTTTACTGCCACCTTCTGCGATAACAGATAATCAAACACCAATTCTGTCTGTTCCTCTGTCAAAGCATTCTCCGAAAAGTATGCTTTGACTTCCTCTATCGTAATCTGGCTACCTTGTTCTTGTGCCAGTTTTAATAATCCATTTAATTTCTCAAGAAATTCTGCCTTCTCGTTCATGTTGTCCTCCATATCTCTCTTCGTATACGCTTCGCTCATCACAAATGAATAAAAATACAGATAAGCGTGCAGGCACGATATCTGCATTTTCGTTCACTTGACTCTGCCCTTTACGTACATTATGTCACAATCACTGTTGGATATCCAGCCCTTTTTAGTCTTTGTTCCATCGCAGTCGCTTCACGTAAGGAATCATAATTTCCCACTCTTACACGATAGTAACCATCACCTTGTTCTATTCGTGCAGGAAAATCCATCTCCTGTAATTCTTCCAACAATTCCTGCGCATATCTGCGATTTCGATAAGCACCTGTCTGCACGGAATAGCGCACCTCGTCTTCTATTTCTCCAATGTTCAATGTCTCTAAGATTCCATTTGCAATTGCCTGTGCAATATCATCAAAATTGGCGTCAAAGATTCCATTATCTGTATCGGAATTGATAAATCCAACCTCCACCAGAACTGCCGGCATTTTTGTTCTTCTAAGCACCACCAAATTCGGTCTTGCTTTGACTCCCAAATTCACAAATCCGACTGTCTCTAATTGGGCATTAATATTTTCTGCCATCTCATATTTGATTCCTTGTTTATTGTATACAAGGCTTTCTACTCCGGAAACCACGTTGTCCTGTGGAAAAGAGTTCCTGTGAATAGAAACAAAAAAGTCCACTCCTGCTTCATTTGCCTCCATTGCCTTCTGATATGGACTCTCATAGACATCCGTTGTCCTTGTGTATTCCACATCAAGCCCATTATTCTGCAAAATCTCTCCGATAGCTAAAGTCAATCGAAGGGTATCGTCCTTTTCCTGTCTTCCATTATATACTGCCCCCGGGTCGCGTCCACCGTGTCCTGCATCCAGCATAATTGAATATGGCATAGTCTGCCTCCTTATTAAATCATCTACTTTATGATATGAGGCAGGATACATTCTGTGCGAAAATAAAAAGGACCTCTTGCGAGATCCTTTCACAAATTTATTCACTTCTAAGTGCCAATACAGGGTCTTTCTTCGCCGCCTTTTTAGACGGAATTAATCCACCAATTAAGGTCAAAATCACACTGAGAATCACCAGTATAATTGCACCTTCTACCGGAAGCACCGCCGTAATACCTATATCATCAGTCAAAGCATGGATAATCGCATTAATCGGTATCAAAAGAAGCAGAGTAACACCGATACCCAATGCACCTGCACATAATCCAACAATAAATGTTTCTGCATTAAATATAGAAGAAATATTCCGTTTGGAAGCCCCGATTGCCCGAAGTACCCCGATTTCTTTTGTTCTTTCAAACACGGAAATGTAAGTAATAATTCCAATCATAATAGATGATACCACAAGAGAAATACTTACAAATGCAATCAATACATAACTTACAGCATCTACAATCGTCTTTACAGATGAAACCATAAGTCCTGTAAGGTCTGTATACTTAATCACCTTATCATCATCCTTCTCTTCCATCTTTTCATTGTAATCCGTTAAGAAATCAATAAAAGCTTCTTTCGAATCAAAATCGTGGAAATAGAAAGAAATTATAGAAGGCTCCTCTAAGTCTTGATATCCCAAAGTTGACAGATTCGTGTTGGCATTCTTTTCCATTCCGCTGGCTGACATGGTCTGCATCAGTCGGGTAAGTTCCTCTTCACTCAAATTAAACCGGAACGCTGCCGCTATTTTCTCTTCATCTATTTTAACAGAATCCGCTAACATGCCCATAAGACTGCCTGTCATCTCACCTACCTTTGTAAGGATTTGCTTTTGCATCACAGCTTCGGTCATTTTTACTGCAATTGTACCTGCCGCAGTATCTATCGCTTCTTGTGAAAGAACTTGGGGCACATAAGATTCTACCAATTCCGGACTTAAAATTGCACTTGGGTCATTCGGATCATTCGGTATACCGGGCAATTGTATTCCTCCTGCCATCACGATATATCCCTGTAACATTCCTTTTAATGTCTCCTGATACATCGTAGCAAATGTGGCTTGTGGAATCACATATTCCTTTTCCAATTCTGCAAGCAATGATTTCGCAGTATCTGTTGCCATAAAGTCACTTACCACTTTATCGACATCGCCCATTTTGATAATCGCCACACCGCCAAGCATATCATTTTTATTATCCGCAATATAGTTATTGAGCATGTTTGTAGCCATGGTCGCCAATGTATTAATATATGCCGTTTTCGCCTTACTTGCATCTGCCGTAATGGAATTTGAGATTTCCGCCATATATTTTTGTGTCAATGCATTGATATCGCTCTCGCTTACATTGCCGCCGAAAGCTTCCGCCAACATATCTTGGTCTACCGTAATCATATCTTGAAAATTCAAGCCGGTTTTCTGACTGTCATCATCGAAACGTTTATTGCTAAACACATCGATTTCAGGATTTGCCAACTGCTTTTGAACTATCTCCGATTTCTCTGACTTTGCAATCACATGCTCTGTCAATTCCTTGGTATATGCCACGCCGGATGTGTAACTCGTCATGGTCGCACCATCTTTTGCACACACGACACCCACCACTTTCAGGTCAGTGGCATTATCATACACATTTTGCATATATGAGGTATCTGCCGCCATACTTTCATACACGCCATAACTCTCATTATATTGATACATATCCGTGGCATCCACTAATTTAAGCTGCAATGCCATCAATTCTTCATAAGTGAATTTCAGTGGTTCGCCCGGTTCCGCAACAGTCTCCCCTGCCATAAGTTTCGACATCATATCGAGAAATTCCTTGCTGTCTCGAAGTTCCAAACCGTAAAGCAGTAAATCTGAAATACCATTTGGCTCCGGCAATACAATAATGACTTCATTGTATTTTTCCGGCCATCTTCCTGCTAACACGTCATACTGTTTATTCAGCATTTCCGGGGAATCTACCATTTCAAAAAAGACGGAAGTCTGCGCCCCCATCATCATGGTACTGGTACCACTGCTGCCCATCATTGCAGTCATCATAGTGCTTGGATTTAACTGCTTTATAGTACCGTCCGTGCCTTTTGTAAAAACAACCGGTTTGACGTTGTATTGATACTGAATCAAAGAAGCCATATCATCTACTTTGTCTGATTCTTTTTCTAAATGCTTCTTGAAAGCCTTTAAATCATTTTTACCGATTTTAGAAAGCATCGTGCTAAGATACTGACGCTCTGTTACCGAGTCTCCACCCGTACCCTCATCCGTTTTGGTACTCATAGACAACAGCATGGATGCCATATCTGCCGTTTCTGACGTTATCGTAAGCGGATAAGACGTCAATGTTTCTTCCTGTATCTGGTCGATATAATTTTGAAATCCCGTAGACAGTGATAAAATCAGTGCAATACCGATAATGCCGATAGAACCGGCAAATGCTGTCAATAATGTACGTCCTTTTTTCGTCAGCAGGTTATTAAAACTAAGTGATAATGCTGTGAAAACCGACATAGATGATTTTCCCAAGTTCTTATGTTTCGGTGGCTGCATCACATTCAATTCCGGTTCATACGGATTGGAATCACCTACAATCTTTCCATCCTTTAGATTCACAATACGTGTGGAATATGCCTCCGCAAGTTCGGGATTATGTGTAACCATGATAACCAAATGGTCTTTCGCTACTTCTTTCAGCAACTCCATAACCTGTACGCTGGTTTCTGTGTCAAGCGCTCCCGTCGGCTCATCCGCAAGCAGAATATCAGGGTTGTTTACCAGAGCTCTGGCAATAGCGACTCTCTGCATCTGACCACCCGACATTTGATTTGGTTTTTTGTGTGCCTGGTCTCTTAATCCTACTTGTTCCAGCGCATCAAGTGCTCTTCTCTTGCGTTCTTTCTTAGAAACACCGCCGATAGTAAGTGCAAGTTCTACGTTTGCCAGCACTGTCTGATGCGGAATTAAATTATAACTTTGAAACACAAAACCAATGGTGTGATTCCTGTAGGAATCCCAATCACGGTCTTTGTAATGTTCTGTTGATACATTATTGATAATCAAATCACCGCAATCGTAGCGGTCCAGACCACCGATAATGTTAAGAAGTGTTGTCTTTCCTGAACCGGACGGTCCCAAAATAGATACAAATTCGTTATCTCTCAAATTAAGGCTCACGTCGCTTAGCGCGTTTTGAATCAAATCACCTGTTTTATATTGTTTTGAAATATTCTTAATTTGCAACATTTGACAAACCTCCTTTCGTTGCGTTTTAAATTTACAACACCACGTCTTTTTTTTCAAGGTAGTAACAGTTTATTTCATAATTTCTTTATTATTTCCATATATTTGTTAAAAATAAAAAAACAGGAAACCTAAATAGATTTCCTGCAATAAAAAATCGGAGTGACGTGATTCGAACACGCGACCTCTACGTCCCGAACGTAGCGCTCTACCAAGCTGAGCCACACTCCGATAGGATCTCAAATATCCCAACGTTGGTATTGTACCATATCTGAACAAAAAATCAAGTGTAAATTTGCTATTTCTATCAGATAATTCCGTGATTTATCTTGGTCTGTAAAATTCGTAGTACACTGTCATTAATGCGCGCTTCCGAAATAGTTCCGTTTCGCACCGCTTGAATAACTCCGTTTGCAGCTTCCTGCAAATTCTTTGGCATTAAAATCACATCTATGCCTGCCTGCACTGCCATGACTGCTGCCTGTGCGGACGTATACTGTTTTACAATCGCACCCATATTCATAGCATCCGTGATAATCAGTCCCTTGAAGCCTAAATTATTTCTCAAAATGCCGACCATGGTCGGTGACAAAGTTGCCGGAAGGCCATTTCCTGTTACTTTTGGAACAGATAAATGCCCCATCATGACAAAATCTGCACCGGCATTTATTCCCTCTCTAAATGGAACAAATTCTACCTCTTCAAGCTCCTGTAAGGTCTTATTCAATTCCGTATATCCATTATGACTATCGTTAGATGTATCACCGTGTCCCGGGAAATGCTTTAAGGTACAAAGTGTATTGCTGTCCCTAAATCCTCTTACAGCTGCCGCAACCATTACTGCTACCTGATGGGCATCTGAACCGAAAGACCGGTCACCCATTACCTGATTATTGATATTGGAATTAACATCTGCAACAGGTGCAAAATCCAAATTGAAGCCAAACTGTCTGATATCAGAACCGATAGTTCTTCCCACATTGTATGCTCCATCTGTCGTGGTGATACTTCCCATGCCTGGAAACTTAGTAGTTCCCATATCAGGATTATTTCCAATTCGTGCTACTCTTCCGCCTTCTTCATCTACCGAAATAAAAAGTGGTATCCTTGTATAAGACTGAATTCCGCTTATCATACTCTTACACTGGGACGGATTCTTAATATTTTGACTCATATAAATGATTCCGCCAACCGGATATGTTTGAATACCTTTTCTTGTAACCTCACCCGACTGCGTCACGGGGGACACATTGGTAATCGCTTCCGGCAATACAATGAACATCTGGTACACTTTTTCTTCCAAGGTCATGGTATTTAAGATTCCCTGTGCCGTCGATGGCAACGGCTGATTCGGTGTGGAAGGTGTCGCAGGAGTCTGCGAAGTGCCAGTCCCCGGCTTTTTATTATTCGATGGATTTTTTTCTGTTTTTTGATCTTTGGACTTCTGTCCCTCTTCTTTTTCCTTGTCCTTTTGGTTTTCTTTAGAACCTTCTTTTTTATCTCCTTTGAAGTCCTCTTTTTTCTCCTCTGCCACTTGTGCGTTCTTTCCCGTGTCTTTTTTGTTCGTTGACTCTGTCTCGCCACAACCGTTTGCCACAATGACAATCAATGCAATCATACTTGCAAGCAAACATATCACGATTTGCTTCTTGCTATACTTTCTCATAATAACTCCCTTTTGATTTATCATTTGATTTCATTATTACGCATGGACTTATTCTAACATAGACAGATAGGAAAATAAAGTGTATTGCGAGAAATTTTACTGTAATTTTTTAGGCGAAAAACCGCAACCCCCCTTTAAAGAGAGATTGCGGTTTAATTTAAAATTTCTATGATACTATCAATTGAATTTATTCGATGATTGTCTTAACAACACCTGAACCTACTGTACGTCCACCCTCACGAATAGCGAAACGTAAACCTTCTTCCATTGCTACTGAATGGATAAGTTCACATGTCATTTCGATGTGGTCACCAGGCATACACATTTCAACACCGTCTGGAAGTTGGCAGATACCTGTAACGTCTGTTGTTCTGAAGTAGAACTGTGGTCTGTAGTTGTTGAAGAATGGTGTATGACGTCCACCTTCATCTTTTGTTAATACGTAAACTTGTGAAGTGAATTTTGTGTGACATTTAACACTTCCCGGTTTACATAAACATTGTCCTCTTTCGATTTCTGTTCTTTGAACACCACGAAGGAGTGCACCGATGTTATCACCAGCTTGAGCTTCATCAAGAAGTTTACGGAACATTTCGATACCTGTTACAACTACTTTACGGTTTTCTTCTTTCAAACCAACGATTTCAACTTCGTCAGATACGCGTAATGTACCTCTTTCAACACGACCTGTAGCAACTGTACCACGTCCTGTGATTGAGAATACGTCTTCTACTGGCATCAAGAAAGGTTTGTCAGTGTCACGTTCTGGGTCTGGAATCCAGCTGTCAACTGCATCCATAAGTTCCATGATCTTGTCTCCCCATACTCCGTTTGGATCTTCAAGAGCCTTAAGACCTGAACCTCTGATAATTGGTGTATCATCACCTGGGAATTCGTATTCGTCAAGAAGTTCACGAATTTCCATTTCTACTAATTCTAATAATTCTTCGTCATCAACCATATCACATTTATTCATCCAAACAACGATGTATGGAACACCTACTTGACGAGAAAGTAAGATGTGTTCTCTTGTCTGAGCCATAACACCATCTGTAGCAGCAACTACAAGGATAGCACCATCCATTTGAGCAGCACCTGTAATCATGTTCTTAACGTAGTCAGCAT
>CAZRZV010000037.1:0-9055 GCA_964604665.1 uncultured Faecalimonas sp.
AACCGATACCTGCAATTGGATTTAGACAATGATAATTATACATTTACAGATTCTCCTCCTCAAATTTCTTCATAAATGCAACAAGTGCCTCTACACCCTCTTTTGGCATTGCATTGTAGATACTTGCTCTCATACCGCCGACACTTCTGTGTCCTTTTAAGTTTTCAAGGCCTGCCTCTTTTGCCTCTTTTACAAATTTAGCATCCAAATCAACATCGCCTGTAACAAATGGCACATTCATAAGTGAACGGTCTTTTGCAACTACTGTTCCTTTGAACAACTTGCTCTGGTCTAAGAAATCATAAAGGATTTTTGCCTTTTCTTCATTCTTTTGTTTAATCACTTCAAGACCGCCCATGTTCTTTAACCATTTAAACACTTTACCGCAAATGTAAATACCATATGCAGGTGGTGTGTTGTATAACGAATCTGCATCTGCATGCGTTTTATATTTTAACATGGTAGGTGTAAATTCCATTACATCATCTGTAATCAAATCTTCGCGGATAATAACGATTACCACACCCGCAGGTCCGATATTCTTTTGAACGCCGCCATAGATGATACCATATTTGCTCACGTCTACCGGTTCTGACAGGAAGCATGAAGAAACGTCAGATACTAAAACTTTTCCTTTTGTATTTGGCAATTCTTTAAACTTTGTACCATATATCGTATTGTTCTCACAAATATAGACATAGTCGGCATCCTCTGAAATAGGTAAATCAGAACAGTCAGGAATATAAGAGAATGTCTTATCTTCTGAAGAAGCAATCTTATTTACCTTTCCGTATTTTGAAGCTTCCTGGTATGCCTTTTTTGCCCATTGACCTGTCACGATGTAATCTGCCACTTTATTCTTCATCAAGTTCATCGGAATCATGGCAAATTGCTGTGAAGCTCCGCCTTGTAAGAATAATACTTTGTAATTATCAGGAATATTCATCAAATCTCTAAGGTCAGCTTCCGCCGTCTTAATGATTTCATCATATGCCTTGGAACGATGACTCATCTCCATAACCGACATCCCGGTTCCTCTGTAGTCCATCATCTCCTCTGCTGCTTCTTTTAATACACATTCCGGTAACACAGCCGGTCCTGCTGAAAAATTATAAACTCTGCTCATAACTTTTTCCTCCATTTATATAATTATTTATTATTTAAATCTTCTTCACTGAATGCCTCGCTGATAGCTGCCCCCGGCGCCACCATCGGCCACACCTTATCATCACTGTCAATCTGGCAATCAATCACAACCGGTCTTCCCATCACAAGTGCTTTTTCAAAAGCTTCTCTAAATTCCGCCTGCGTAGTTGCCCTGATACCAACTGCACCCATTGCCTCAGCAAGTTTTACAAAATCAACCGCATCATTTAAGACGGTTGCTGAATAACGTTGTCCGTAGAATAAGTTCTGCCATTGACGAACCATACCAAGCACGTGATTGTTAATTACAACTTGGATAATCGGAATATTGTATCTCGCCGCCGTGGCAATCTCATTCATATTCATTCTGAAACATCCGTCACCTGCAATATTTACAACAATCTTCTCAGGAACACCCATCTTTGCCCCGATAGAAGCACCGAGCCCATATCCCATCGTACCAAGACCGCCCGATGTCAAAAGGGTTCTCGGCTGGGTATACTTATAAAACTGAGCCGCCCACATCTGATGCTGTCCTACCTCTGTGGAAATAATTGCCTCACCGTTTGTCTGTCTGTAAATCTCCTCCACTACAAACGGTCCCGTAAGTACATCCGGATGATACGTAAGCGGATAATTTGCTTTATAATCACTGATTTCCTTTTTCCACGTTGCATGGTCTTGTTGCTCTAATCTGGCATTTAACAATTCCAAGACATCTTTGATATCACCATGAATACTGGCATCTGTAATAATATTCTTGTCTATCTCCGCCGGGTCAATATCAATCTGAAGAATCTTGGCATTGTTTGCAAATTTACTTGCATTTCCTGTCACACGGTCACTAAATCTTGCGCCGACAACCACCAACAAATCACATTTGCTGACCCCAAAGTTCGAAGCTTTGGTGCCATGCATACCAAGCATACCTGTATAGAGTTCATCCGTTCCCGGAAATGCTCCTTTTCCCATCAGAGAATCCGTCACCGGTGAATCAATCTTGTGTGCAAATTCGTACAATTCTTTGCTAGCTCCCGACAATACAGCGCCGCCACCTACAAAAATAAATGGTTTTTTCGAGGCTTGAATCATCTCTACTGCAGTGTCAATGTCATTCATATCCACCTGCACCTTTGCAACATCTGTTGGATTCACTTTGATTTTCTCATACTCGCACTGATTCGCCGTAACATCTTTTGGAATATCGATAAGTACCGGTCCCGGACGTCCTGTTCTTGCAATGGTAAATGCACTGCGAATGGTATCAGCCAAATCGTTTACATCTTTTACAATGTAATTATGCTTTGTAATCGGCATTGTGACGCCCGCAATATCAATTTCCTGAAAACTGTCTCTACCTAATAACGCAACACCTACATTACATGTAATTGCAACAACCGGAATCGAATCCATATAAGCTGTCGCAATTCCCGTTACAAGGTTTGTCGCCCCCGGTCCGCTTGTTGCAAAACATACACCAACTTTTCCTGTTGCCCTGGCATATCCGTCAGCAGCATGGGAAGCACCTTGTTCATGAGATGTCAAAATATGTGTAATTTCATCACTATGTTTATATAAAGCATCGTAAACATTTAAAATCGCACCTCCCGGATAACCAAATACCGTATCCACGCCTTGCTCTTTCAAACATTCGATTACGATTTCTGCTCCTGTTAACTGCATATGTATTTCTCCTAACCGTTTCTCAATTATCTTGGGATTTCTAAGATTGCTCCACGGCTTCCTGATGTTACCATAGAAGCATATCTTGCCAAATATCCTGTTGTCACCTTTGGTTGTCTCGGTGACCAGTTTTTCTTTCTCTCGGCTAAAACTTCCTCGGATACTGCCAGTTCAATGCTGTTTTCCGGGATATTAATCTTAATGATATCTCCTTCTTCCACTAACGCAATCGGTCCGCCTACAGCAGCTTCCGGTGAAACGTGTCCGATAGAGGCTCCTCTGGATGCACCGCTGAAACGTCCATCCGTAATCAAAGCTACCGATGAGCCAAGTCCCATTCCCGCAATTGCAGAGGTAGGATTTAACATTTCTCTCATACCCGGTCCGCCCTTTGGTCCTTCATAACGGATAACTACGACATCACCTGCCACAATCTTTCCGCCTTTGATTGCATCAATTGCATCTTCCTCACATTCAAATACTCTTGCAGGTCCCTCGTGCACTAACATCTCGTCTACCACAGCCGAACGTTTCACAACAGAACCGTCCGGTGCAAGATTTCCGGTAAGTACCGCAAGGCCACCTGTTTCACTATATGGATTTTCAATCGGTCTGATGACTTCAGGATTCCGATTTACACAATTTGCAATATTTTCACCGACTGTCTTTCCCGTAACAGTCATACATTCTGTATGTAATAAACCTTTTTTATTCAGCTCATTCATAACGGCGTATACGCCGCCAGCTTCATTCAAATCTTCCATGTAGGTAGGACCTGCCGGTGCAAGATGGCAGAGGTTCGGTGTCTTTGCACTGATTTCATTCGCATATGTAATCTCAAAATCCATACCTATCTCGTGTGCAATTGCAGGAAGATGAAGCATGCTGTTTGTAGAACATCCAAGTGCCATATCCACCGTCAACGCATTGAGAATTGCTTCCTTTGTCATAATATCTCTTGGACGAATATTCTTTTCCCACAATTCCATGACTTTCATACCTGCATGTTTTGCAAGTCGGATTCTCTCCGAATAAACTGCCGGAATGGTTCCGTTTCCTCTCAGGCCCATACCTAAAACTTCTGTAAGACAGTTCATACTGTTTGCAGTATACATACCGGAACACGAACCACAAGTCGGGCACACTTTTTCTTCAAATTCCGTCACATCATCTTCTGTCATGGTACCTGCTGCATAAGAGCCCACCGCCTCAAACATACTTGACAAGCTTCTCTTACATCCTTTTACTTTACCTGCAAGCATCGGTCCGCCACTGACAAAAATCGTAGGAACATTGATTCGCGCTGCCGCCATAAGTAATCCCGGAACATTCTTGTCACAGTTCGGAATCATGACAAGAGCATCAAATTGATGTGCCATTGCCATTGCTTCTGTGGAATCTGCAATCAAATCTCTTGTTACCAACGAATATTTCATTCCAACATGTCCCATTGCAATACCATCGCAGACTGCAATTGCAGGAAACATAATCGGTGTTCCGCCTGCCATGGCAACGCCCATCTTAACCGCATCACAAATCTTATCAAGATTCATGTGTCCCGGGACAATCTCATTATATGAACAAACAATACCGACTAACGGTCTTTGTCTTTCTTCTTCGGTATAACCAAGCGCATTAAACAAAGAACGATGTGGTGCTTGCTGTATTCCTTTCGTAACTGTATCACTTCTCATAACTATTACCTCTTTCTCATTCCGGATATAGTATTCCATCCTTGTAAAGTCTATACAGAATATAATATCGCATTTTCCAAAACGTTTCAACCCTTTAATTCGTTAAATTGTGCAAAACCTCTTTCCCGGACGCAAAAAAAGAAGAAGGAAATCCTTCTTCTTTTCACTCACTATTCTTCTTCTGCCTTTTCTACTTGTACAATGGCTGCTTTTTGCATCGGAATACGACAATTCTTGTTATTACCAAATTCCACAATCACATCAGAATCTGTAATATCAATCAATACACCGTAAAATCCGCTTGATGTAAGCACGGTATCTCCTACTTTCATTTCCGAATACATCAATTGAAGTCTCTTTTGTTCCTTTTTCTGCGGACGCATCATAAGGAACCACATTCCTCCGAAAATAGCCACATATACAAGAATGATGATGAAACCATTCATTTTACTTACCCTCCTAATTTCTTCTAAACACTATAACATCATACACAATTCCTTGTGATGTATCAAGTACTTTTTCTTATTTTCCTGACATTCTTGCCAATTTTTCTTCTTTATATTCTTTATATCTTCCCTGTTCAATCGCTTCTCTGATTTCTTCCATCATTGTATTATAAAAATACAGATTATGAATCACACAAAGTCTCATGCCCAGCATTTCCTTTGCCTTCAACAAATGTCGGATATAAGCCCTGCTGTAAGTACGGCACGCCGGACACTGACAGCCTTCTTCAATCGGTCTGTCATCCAGTTCATACTTTGCATTAAATAAATTAATCTTTCCGTGATTGGTATAGACGTGACCGTGGCGACCATTTCTGCTCGGATATACACAGTCGAAAAAGTCAACTCCCCGTTCTACCGCTTCCAAGATATTCGCCGGTGTTCCGACTCCCATCAAATATGTCGGTTTATTTACCGGAAGATGCGGTACTACTGCATCTAAGATACGATACATATCTTCATGGGATTCACCTACTGCCAATCCTCCGATTGCATATCCGTCCAAATCCATTTTCGCAATTTCTTTTGCATGGGCGACACGAATATCTTCGTAAATTCCGCCCTGATTGATGCCAAACAATAATTGATTTTTATTGATTGTATCCGGAAGCGAATTCAGTCTGTTCATTTCTGCCTTACATCTTGCAAGCCACCTGGTTGTACGTGCAACGGAGTTTTCCATGTATTTTCTATCCGCAACGCTGGACGGGCATTCATCGAATGCCATCGCTATCGTAGAACCAAGGTTTGACTGAATCTGCATACTTTCTTCCGGTCCCATAAATATCTTCTTACCGTCAATGTGAGAGTTGAAATACACGCCCTCTTCTTTGATTTTGCGAAGACCCGCCAGTGAAAACACTTGAAATCCGCCTGAATCTGTTAAAATCGGCTTATCCCATACCATAAATTTGTGAAGGCCACCCAGTTTTTTCACAACTTCATCTCCCGGTCTCACATGCAAATGATATGTATTGGATAATTCCACTTGCGTCTTAATTCCCTGCAGATCCTCTGTGGAAACAGCTCCCTTAATAGCTGCAACTGTGCCGACATTCATAAATACCGGCGTTTGAATCACGCCATGTACCGTATGAAATTCTCCGCGTTTTGCACGTCCGTCTTGTTTCAATAATTTATACATCTGTTACCTCTTAATTAATAATGAATCAGAACAGGACAACCTACTTGAATCATTTCATAAAATGCTGCCACGTCATTTAAAGACATGTTGATGCATCCGTGTGAACCATATCCTTGCCTATATAATTCCCCGCCAAATCCAGGCTGCCATGTCGCATCATGAAAACCAATACCGCTCCATGTTACTCGCGCCCAGTATTTTACAGGTGTTGCATATTCCAAAGTCCCGTTTGGACGGTATCCTCTTAATACCTTATTTCGCAATTTCTCCAAAATCGTAAATGAGCCGGCCGGCGTACTTCTTCCCGGAGAACCTGTTACAACATCGCACTCAAATGCAACTGCACCATTCGCTATATACCACATATGTTGTTCTGTAAGGTCAACCTCTATGTACGTTGTTCCCCATGAAACTTCTCCCTCCGGTGTTGCAACCTGCGACAGCAAAGGTTCTCTTACCTTCGTTTCACCTGCTTTGATTTCATTCATCAATTGGTCGCATTCTGCCGCTGCACCTACAACACGACCTAATTGTGCATTTGGAACGGAAGCGACCTTTCCGGTCGGAGTGGTAACCTGTCCCGTCTTATTTGGCGTATTGTATTTGGAACCGAGTGTATCTGTAAAAGTTCTCGCTTGCGTCGCATCGATATCAACTGCCATGGTTGCAGGATCAATCACAAACCAATTTACAAAAATTGTTTGGTTCACAACCACCTCTATCCCGTCCAGCTTGTACGTTACAGATGCTTCCAGCCATTTGTTCAAAGTATCTTTCGCATCAATCACTTGCTTGGAATCTTTTTTAAATGCAGGCTGCACATAACAATTATCTTCCGTCAGATTCATCGTGGTATCCATGGTATCCACAGCTTTTCGCGCCGTTGCATAAATCATCTCCTGATTAATTGCGGTTCCGTATTCTTCCGCCTGAATGTCATATTTGCCATCCTTATATACCGGTATTGCCGAAACAGGCGCTTTCTGGTTTTCCGCTTTCATAAACTCAGTACTGCCGATGACTTCATCCAGTTTTGCTGCATCATAATCAAAATCAACTTTCGCCTTTACATTTTGCTTTTGATATAATGCCCCTATCCACAAATATGGATTCTGCTCTTTCATCGCATCTTCCAATACACTCACACCATTGTATTTAATTCCAATTTCTGTTCCTTTTATCGTTACATCACAATTATTTGTCGTCTCAATGGTAAGGCTGTATTCTTCTACCTGTTTTTGTAACATTGCACGAACTTCATCCACCGTCATCCCTGCACAATCAATTCCATTTACCGTTGTTCCCATCAAGAATTTATCTGAATAATGATGTGCAACTGCCAAATATACCGCTGCGAGTATCATGACAAATGCTCCTACTGCAATTAAAACATATAGCCAAACCTTACTTTTTTTCGCAGGTGTCGCCTCTTGTGCGTCATCCACAGAACTTTCGTCTGTGGTTTCTTCCGGCGCTTCTTCCATAGTCTCGTCTGTGGCTTCTTCCGCAACTTCTTCAGTCTCGTCCGTAATTTCTTCCGTCACTTCTTCTGACTCTTCCAAAATCTGATTGTCTGCATCCTCCTGTGCTTCATATGCTGCAACTTCTTTTGAAATCGCCTCTATCGATTCTTCCATTTCTGATTTTTCTATCACAACTTCTTCATTTGTGTTTTCTTTATTCTCCATGGTTGCTCTCCTCAATTTTTCACTTAGTGCACTTTATTATAATACGAGCCTTCCAAAAAGTACAGCAATTTTTCGTTGAAATCTGTAAATATACGTGTAAAATAGAATACAATAAGAAAAACGCACGAGGTGTCTATGAAACGAATTTTAACCTATGACATTCCGAAAGAATTTGATAACAAAACCCTTCTGAACTTCTTAAAAGAAAAGCGGTATTCCAGTCAGATTATTACACATCTGAAGCGCACCGAAAATGGTATTCTTTTAAATGGTGTTTGGGAAAGAGTTCATGATATCCTGCATGAAAAAGATACCCTCACAATCAGACTGATTGAAAATGAGAGTTCAGATAACATCGTTCCAACAAAGTTACCCCTCGAGATTGTATATGAAGATGATGATTTCATGGTAATCAACAAACCGGCGAACATGCCAATACATCCTTCTCAGGGTAATTATGATAATACATTGGCAAATGCAGTCGCCTACTACTTCCTGCAAAAAAATGAGCCATATACTTATCGGTGTATCAATCGTCTGGATAGAGATACGACGGGTCTTTTGATTTTAGCAAAGCATATGTATAGCGCCTCTCTTTTGTCAAATATGGTGCAAAATCGTGAAATCTACCGCGAGTATCTCGCAATTGCAACCGGACTGATACCGGAATCAGGAACCATTGAAGCCCCGATTGCCCGCGCAGATGGTTCTACCATCGAACGTAAAGTGGATGTTGAAAACGGAGAATATGCCTGTACACACTACAAACGAATTTCCTATCAAAACGGATTCTCTCTGGTTTCTTTAAAACTTGATACCGGTCGCACCCATCAAATCCGTGTTCATATGAAACACATCGGTCATCCAATTCCCGGAGACTTTTTATACAATCCGGACTATTCCCTCATAAACAGACAGGCACTCCACTCACATTGTCTGGAATTTGTACATCCGATTACCGGAAAAGATATGCATTTTACGGCGGATTTGCCCGCTGACATGAAAAGATTTGTAAATTAAAATCCCCGGCCATACGGCCGGGGATGATTTTTGTCAATATCTACATTAATTGACGGAACATTGCTTCAAAATCTGCAAGTGTAGCTGCTTTTGGATTGCCAGGTGCACATGCATCTGCTGCTGCTGACTCACAAAGGAATGGAAGATCCTCTTCTGCAAGTTTTTCAAGTTTTG
>CAZRZV010000037.1:9065-13880 GCA_964604665.1 uncultured Faecalimonas sp.
CGAACTGCATCCACAGCTGCCTTTCTGTATGTATCCTGATCCATTCCGGTTGTGTCCACGCCGAAAGCTTCTGCAATTGCTTTGTACTTCTCTCCTGTACATTCTTTATTGTAATCCATAACAATCGGAAGCATCATAGCACATGCAACACCATGTGGTGTATCATATACAGCGCCAAGCGTATGTGCCATAGAGTGTGCAATACCAAGTCCTACGTTAGAATATGCCATCGCTGTCACGTACTGCGCAAGAGCCATTCCTTCACGTCCATCCGGATCATTTTCTACTGCTGCACGTAAGTTCTTAGCAATCAATTGAATTGCTTCTAAGTTCAAGCAATCTGCAAGTTCCCAAGCAGCTGCCGTGGTATAACCTTCAATCGCATGTGTAAGTGCATCCATACCTGTAGAAGCTGTAAGTCCTCTTGGCATAGAAGCCATCATATCTGGGTCAACTACTGCCACATCCGGGATGTCATTAGGGTCCACACATACAAATTTACGTTTCTTCTCAACGTCTGTAATAACATAGTTGATTGTAGATTCTGCACCTGTACCACCTGTTGTAGGAACAGCAATCGTAAATACCGTACGTTTTTTTGTCGGAGATACTCCCTCAAGAGAACGAACGTCGTAGAACCCAGGATTATTTACAATAATGCCGATACCCTTACCTGTGTCCATAGAAGAACCGCCGCCAATGGTAATCATGAAATCTGCTCCGGATGCTTTATACGCATCCACACCATGTTGAACATTCTCAATGGTCGGATTTGGCTTAATATCACTGTAAACCATGAAATCAATACCGTTCTCAGCGAGAAGATCTGTAACCTTTGCTGTCACACCGAATTTGATAAGGTCAGGGTCAGAAGCTACAAATGCTTTTGTATATCCCTTTGCCTTTACGATTCCCGGAATTTCTTTGATTGCACCGTGTCCGTGATAAGAAACTCCATTCAAAACAAAACGATTTACTGCCATAATTACTACCTCCTAAAGTGACATTTTATTAATTAAATTATACTCTTTTTTACCCGGTTTGTCCACAATGAAAAAAGGACACTTTTCGTGTCCTTTCCACATTTTTTATATATTAAAACATCCACCGCCAATGAATTCCCGAAGCAAAGAATTAGCCGGGACATGTTCGCTTCCGATTCCCACGAAATAGTCCAAAAACTTTAACAGTCTCTTTGCCTCAATATATTCTTCACAGTCTTTCTCGATACCAAATAGTACCGGTTCCGCATACTGTTTCAAAACAGCCAGCTCATAAATCAATGCAGAATTGAACATCACATCTGCTTCTTCCTGATATGGAAAGATATTCTCTTCTTCCCCACGTCTTACGGATGGCCACATTGCAATAGTCTGTCTTGCACTGGTTCCCCTTGTTCTTGCATCACGTACCATACGTCGGAGCAATCTTCCGTCTGTTGTCGGAATGCGATTGTGTTCGTCAATGTTAAGCTGTGTCAATGCACTGATATAAATCTTAAACTTATTTTCTTTCGGTAAACCATACGTAAGCGCATCGTTCAAACAATGGATTCCTTCAATGACCAATACGTCGTGTGCGCCCAATTTCTTTGTCGCACCCGTATATTCCCGCTTCCCCGTTTTAAAATTAAATACAGGAAGCCTCACCTCTTTTCCCATCAAAAGATCGGTTAAATCCTGATTCATCTGCTGAATGTCTATCGCTTCCAAACATTCGTAGTTATATTGTCCATTTTTATCTTTTGGAGTATCCTCCCTGTTTACGAAATAATTATCTACCGCTATCGGATGCGGAATCAATCCATTTGCCCGAAGTTGAATGGATAATCGATGCGAAAACGTAGTTTTTCCGGAGGAGGACGGTCCTGCAATCAGGATAAACTTCACATCCGGACGCTCTATAATCATCTGCGCAATATCTGCAATCTTCTTCTCTTGCAATGCTTCCTGCACCAAAATGGTTTCTTGAATGTCTCGTTTGGTGATTTCTTCATTCAAATCACCCACCGTCTCAATTCCAAGCATATCTCCCCATTTCGTTGATTCGTCCAACACTTGATACAGTTTATGGTGTGGCTTAAACGGCGGCACAATCGTCGGCGCATTTTCTTCCGGCATCTGAAGGATAAAACCTTCCGCATATAAAATCAAATCAAAATATGGAAGATAGGATGCATCAGGCACCATATAACCATAATAATAATCTTCAAATTCATTCATACTGTAAACATTTACCGTGGAAGCCCGTCGATAGCCAAACAACTTTTCTTTGTCGTACATTCCATGCTTGTGAAATCGTTCTACAGCCTCTTCCGTACGTACGCTTTTCTTTTGAATCGGCAATGCCGCCTTGACTATCTCATTCATTCTTGACTTCACAGCATCCAAAAAGTTCCGGTCGATTGTAATCCCACCGCTGACCGTACAAAAATAACCTTTGCTTAACGAAAAATCAATTTTCACTTTACAATCAGGGTTATGACCACACACATCATATATCGCTTTCACCAGCATCAGGCACATACTTCTCTTATATGTGCGATTTCCGGCTGTGTCCCCTGTTGTAACAAACTCTAAGTTGCAGTCTTTATTCAATGTCTTACGCAGTTCCAGCAATTTATAATTTTCACATGCAAGTACAATCTGATTTTCATAATTGTGCTGAAAATCTTTTGCAACGACTTCCAAAGTCGTACCTTCTGTGTATTCCCGCACCTCATCTTTTACTTGTACACGATACTTGATTTTTCCCATAAGACACCTCTTTTCTAAGATTATATTACCTGAAACGGTTGCACAATCTCTTCCTTCATGATTTCAACATCAATCAAATGACGATCCAAATAGTCAGCTATATTTTTTATGAAAATGTGTTCCAGCCCGTAATGTCCTGCATCGATAATTGCCACTCCTTGTGCTGCCGCATCAATTCCTTCATGATGGTCAATATCACCGGTCACTAAGACTTCCGCACCTTTTTGCAACGCTGTCTCTGACATATGTTTTCCTGAGCCGGGAGAAATTGCCACACGTTTTATTTTTGCACTTTTATCTCCAAACAATCTCACATTTGGAAGGCAAAAGACCTTTTTCACCAACTCACAAAGTTCTTCTAACGTCATTTCCTTTTCTAAAGAACCGACTCTGCCGATTCCCACGTTTATATCTTCATTTGTTACTTCAAATACTTCCTCTTCGTGCAAACCTAAAATTTTTGACGACAATTCTGCCATACCAAGCACATCATAATTGGTATGCATTGCATAATAGGAAATATCGTGCTGCAATAATTTTACAACACGATTTCCGATAAAATGCTCATCTGTAATTTTCTTTAACAGGGAGAAAATCAGTGGATGATGTGTCACAAGCATGTCTGCCCCTGCATCTATTGCATGTGCAATCACCTCGTCTGTCGCATCCAATGCCACATAAATCTTCTTCACTTCTTTCTCTGTGCGTCCGACTAATAGTCCGACATTATCCCATTCTAAGGCCGCCTGTTTCGGATATGTATATTCAATTACACTTATCACTTCTCTACAAAGCATATGATTTCCTCTCTATAAATAGACTTGCAGCGCCTCGTTTACAAGCGCCAGTTCTTCCTGCAATTCTTGGATACGATTTTGGATGTGTTCGGACGATTCCGATTGCAAGTCTGACAAAATCTTCTCCTTTGTCCGCACTTCCTTTTCCAGAAACTGCTTTAATATCAAATTTTTATCTGCTAACAGACATTTCCCATAACACATTTCAGCCTGTGTATAATTTTGTGCTTCTCCGGATTTTACTTTCATCATCGGATAGTATTTTCCATCCTCAAGCACTATATTTTCTTTCAAAATAATATAATGATTATCACACAAATACTTCCGAACCTTCGCAAGTTCTGATTGCGGTTGCAGGACAAATTCTTTCAGGCTTTGAAAAACGTCTCTGCCTTCTTCCATAATCTTTATGGTTAAAGCGCCGCCCATTCCGGCAATAATGACACAATCACATTCACCAACCGATAATGCTTTTACTCCGTCTGACAATCGCGTTTCAATCCGGTTTTCCAACTCATGCTGTGCAATATGCTCTTTCGCCCGAAGCAATGGCCCTTTATTGACATCCAGCGCAAACGCTTTTTTACATTTCTCCTGCTCCACCAGATAAATCGGAATATAACCATGATCTGTGCCTACATCCGCAACGGTAAGACCGCCACTGACCAAATCTGCTACTGCCTGCAATCGTTTTGATAATTCCATAAGCACACCTTAATCTAAATAATCTCTTAACTTACGGCTTCTGCTTGGATGGCGAAGTTTTCTAAGCGCTTTCGCCTCAATCTGACGGATACGTTCACGTGTTACGTCAAATTCTTTTCCGACTTCCTCCAAAGTCCTAGCCCGTCCGTCATTCATACCAAAACGAAGTCTAAGTACTTTCTGTTCTCTCTCTGTCAATGTGTCAAGCACTTCGTCCAACTGTTCTTTGAGGAGTGTCTGCGCCGCTGCTTCTGCCGGTACAGGGACATTGTCATCCTGAATAAAATCACCCAAATGGCTATCCTCTTCTTCGCCGATTGGCGTTTCCAAAGAAACCGGTTCTTGGGAAATCTTCAAGATTTCACGCACACGTTCCACAGGCATGTCCAACTCTTCTGCGATTTCTTCCGGAAGCGGTTCTCGTCCAAGTTCCTGCAACAGTTGTCTCGATACACGGATTAATTTATTGATTGTCTCTACCATATTCACAGGAATACGGATGGTTCTTGCCTGGTCAGCAATTGCTCTTGTAATTGCCTGACGAATCCACCATGTTG
>CAZRZV010000038.1:0-9473 GCA_964604665.1 uncultured Faecalimonas sp.
TACAGATAACTGCTCCCGCCACGCCTATTCCGTTTTTTATTAATACTGCAGTCCCTAACACCACCTCCGTTGTTCCGCCTATTGCATCTCCGATAATCGGAATTGCCTCCCCACTGCGCAGAATAACACTCCTTTTTACCGAGTCTATCGCGGGACCAAGCATTCCCTGAATGATGTTAATTCCAATGACTGCCCCCAGCAATGTCCGCAAACTCCAGACAATAATCGTGTGCAAAAATTCCGCAAACTTAGACAGGTATTCTTCCGCAGACAAATCATCTAAAAGTTTCATTACCATATATACTTGTGTAAGCGGTATCAGAATGGACAGAACCATAAATTCCACAAAACTAACCAATAATAGGACCATTGTAAAAAAAGCAATTGAAGTTGTGCTTCCCGTTGCTACGGCGACTGCCATAAAATATACCGGTGCCAACAACTTTAAAAACTCTAATAATGTGTTTATTCCTCCTATTGCAGATTCCATTAACACCCGAAACGAATTGAGGCAGATGGTAACCAGCAACATGTATAGTACATAAAAACACATGTCCGATGTTTGACTATTTTTAAAAACACCCGAAAAGTTCCGAAACACGGCGGCTATAATCACAATCGCAAGCATATGTATCAGTGTCGTTTTGGTATTTCGAAACTCGTAAAAAAATTGTTCAGACGCAAATTCCCACAAATATTTCATGGAGAACTCCGTCTCACCCGATATAAAACCCTGCAACATTTCCGAAAAGTCTGTCTTTCTGTCCGGAAATGTTTTCTCTATAAATTCGTTCAACTCTCCAAACTCATATAACTGTAACAGTTCTTCCTCTATTCCTTCTTGAGTATCGGCTGCTTTACAAGTCGTTGGAAAGCATAAAAAAAGCAGAAAAATAACAAGTATAATCTTTTTCATGTTCCCTCTACTACTAAATCAAAAATTCTTGAATGGTATTGAGCAGCGCGACCAAAATGGGCGTACTTAATACTAAAATGGTAATTTTGCTAAACATCTCAATCTGAGACGCTATCGTTTGATACCCTGCATCTCTACATATTCCGGAGGAAAATTCTGCCACATAGGTAATACCCAGCATTTTAAACAAAGTCGTCAGATAAATATCATCCAAGTCAATCACTCTTGCCATCTGCTTTATTGTATTTATAATGACTTCCAGTTGGCTTAATATGCTAAAAAAAATAACAAGCCCGATTCCAACACATATATAGACTGAAAATTCTGCTTTACTTTGCTTGAGTTGTATCGCAAATATTGCACCGGCAATTCCAATCACTCCGATTTGTATGATATTCATAATTCAAACAGTCCTTTTATTGATTCAAACAATTCATAAATATACGGCACTATCCAAAACAACACTAAAATGAGCCCTGCAAGGCTTGTCAAAAAGGCTTGTTCTTCTCTTCCACTGTGTTTCAACACCTGCGTCAATATGGAAACCAAAATTCCTACTGCTGCAATTTTAAAAATCAAGTTAACTGTCATGATTTCCCTCCTCACATAAGCACAATCACAAGAAACAGCCCGCTCATAATCCCTAATACCTGATACATTTTTTTCTTGCTTTTTAATTCTTCTCTGGTGCCTTCTATAGATAAATCAAGCCGGTTCAAGTACAAATCAATTGTTTCGATGTATCCTATTCCTTTTCCCACTTCCCGCAAATCCTCTAATTCAGAACTTGTGAGTTGACAATCTTTCAAATACCTTTCGATACTGTCACACCATACTTCCCGCAGGGTTCCTCCTTGGAGGCTTGTCAACCGCTCTGCAAGCAGCGTAAGCCAATTATGGTATATTCCCTCTGTCTGATTACTTATCTTTAAAAGCACTTCTGCCAGAGGTGCTTTCGTGTATTGCAATTCACTTCTGACAAGTGCAAAAATTTTTCTCAATCCTTCCAATTCATTCAAATGTTGCTGCAATTCTCTTCCTTTCTGAAATCCCATTGCGCTGCAAACCATAATCACTAAAATACTGCCAATCAGTTTTTGCATACCTTTTCTTCCTTAAACAATAAGTCGCCTTGGTCATTAAAAATACCCAGTACTTCTCCAATACAACATTCGTTTCCCAGCACAATATATCTTTCAAACCTTTGACTGTTAATCAGTTCTCCCAGAACCGGCTTTTGTCGTACTTCATCCATTGTGGCGCCATGTACTGTTGCAATCATTCTGCACCCACAACACATAGCATATTCTAATGCTCGTATATCCTCGGCGCTTCCGATTTCATCCACGGCAATAATTTGCGGCGCCATGGAACGTACCAGCATCAGCATTCCCTTTGATTTCGGACAACAGTCTAAAATATCCGTACGTATTCCGAGTTGATTTTGAGGAATCCCCAGATAACACCCACCAAGCTCGGAGCGCTCATCAACCACACCTATTGTACTTGCCGTGACCCACTCGTTACCGTCAGAGATTTGTCTAATCATATCCCGAAGCAGCGTTGTCTTTCCGCAACCCGGAGGTGAAATGATAAGTGTATTTAAAACCCTTCGTCTATACGTAATATAAGGAAAAATTCTATTTGCACAATTTAAGATTTCATGTGAAATACGAATATTCATGGAAGTGATATATTTAATGTTCTTTACCTCACCTTTTTCCACCAGAACTTGTCCCGCCATTCCTACCCGGTGTCCGCCCTCAATCGTAATAAATCCCTGTTTCAACTCATTTTCAAATGCATACAGAGAATAGTTGCTGACATATTCCAAAATCTCCATAAACATTTCTTTTTCAATCACATTATGTAATACACACTCCTGATTGTCATAAACTACAATAAGCGGTTTCCCAATTCTCAAACGTATCTCCTGTAGTTTCGCGAATAGAATGTGATGCTCACTCAAAATCGCATTCAATCTATTCCCCAACACTTTTGTAACACTCTCTCCCTGCATGTCCTCACCTCTTGAAACAATATATGTGAAAAGAGATAATTTATACCAATAAAAAAACAAGGTATGCATCTTTTGCATACCTTGCTTCTGATTCATTATCCTTCCTCTTCTACAACATCTTTCATTGAGAAGCTCATTCTGCCCATCTTATCTTTTCCGAGGCAGACAACTTTTACATGGTCTCCGATAGAAAGAACTTCTTCTACTTTATCGATTCTCTTCTTAGAAATCTTAGAAATGTGAACCATTCCTTCTTTTCCCGGAGCAAATTCTACGAATGCGCCGAATTCCTTAATGCTGACAACCGTTCCTTCAAATACCATACCTGCTTCAAAATCGGTAACGATTGTAGCAATCATCTTCATCGCTTCATCCATCTTCTCTGCGTCTACGCCGCAAACAGATACCGCTCCATCATCTGTGATGTCAATCTTAACACCTGTCTGTTCAATGATTGCGTTGATTGTTTTACCACGTTGTCCGACAACATCACCAATCTTAGCAGGGTCAATTTGCATTTGACGAATCTTCGGAGCATATGGTCCGACTTCTTCGCGCGGCTTCGCGATTGCTTTTGCCATAACTTCATCTAAGATGTAAGTTCTTGCCTTCTTTGTGCGAGCAATTGCTTCTTCGATAATTGGTCTTGTCAAACCGTGAATCTTGATATCCATTTGGATTGCTGTGATACCTTTGTGTGTACCTGCAACCTTAAAGTCCATGTCTCCGAAGAAATCTTCCAGGCCTTGAATATCTGTTAATACAATGTAATCATCATCTGTATCGCCTGTTACAAGACCTGCGGAAATACCTGCAACTGCTGTTTTAATCGGAACACCTGCTGCCATAAGTGACATACTTGATGCACAAATACTGGCTTGTGATGTAGAACCGTTTGATTCAAATGTTTCTGATACTGTACGGATTGCATATGGGAACTCTGCTTCACTTGGAAGTACAGGAACCAATGCTCTCTCTGCCAATGCACCGTGACCGATTTCACGACGTCCCGGTCCTCTTGAAGGTTTTGTTTCACCAACTGAGTATGCCGGGAAGTTGTAGTGATGCATGTATCTCTTAGATGTTTCTGCTTCATCCAAACCGTCTAATTTTTGAGCATCTGATAAAGGTCCAAGTGTTGTTACTGTACAAATCTGAGTTTGTCCACGTGTAAACATTGCTGAACCGTGAACTCTCGGAATCAAATCTATCTCAGCTGCAAGTGGTCTGATTTGGTCAATTGCTCTTCCGTCAGGACGTTTGTGGTCTTTTAAAATCATCTTACGCACGGTCTTCTTCTGATATTGATATAAAGCTTCGTCTAAGATTGCCAGCCACTCTTCGTTGTCAGCAAATGCTTCTTCTAATTTTTCACGGATAACACGAATGTTTTCCTCTCTTACTTGCTTCACATCTGTGAAGACTGCTGTTTCCATTTCTTCCGGAGTCACAAGTCCTTTCATTGCTGCAAACAATTCGTCCGGAACTGCACAACTCGTGTAGCTGTGTTTTTCTTTTCCGCATTCAGCAACAATTGTGTCGATGAATTTGATAACTTCCTGGTTTACTTCGTGTGCTGCAAAGATAGCTTCAATCATCTTAGCTTCTTCTACTTCGTTCGCACCTGCTTCAATCATGATTACTTTATCTCTTGTAGAAGCAACTGTAAGTTGTAAATCCGATACTGCTCTTTGAGCCGCATTTGGATTGAATACAAATTCTCCGTCAATTAAACCTACCTGAGTTGTAGATGTAGGTCCGTCAAACGGAATATCAGAAATTGCTGTTGCAATTGCTGAACCTAACATTGCTGTAAGTTCCGGACTGCAATCTGGGTCAACTGACATCACCATATTGTTTAATGTAACATCATTTCTGTAATCCTTTGGGAACAATGGTCTCATTGGTCTGTCGATTACACGTGATGTAAGAATTGCATTTTCAGATGCCTTTCCTTCTCTTTTATTAAATCCTCCCGGGATTTTTCCTACTGCGTATAACTTTTCTTCGTACTCAACGCTAAGTGGGAAGAAATCGATTCCTTCTCTTGGCTTTTCTGAAGCTGTAGCTGTTGACAATACAACAGTGTCACCATAGTGCATAAGAACTGCACCGTTTGCTTGGGCTGCCACTCTTCCGATATCTGCGCGAAGAGTTCTGCCTGCTAATTGCATTTCAAATTGTTTGAACATAACTTTTTCTCCTTTATATTTTCCTTGGGCAAACTTCCCCGAAACAACTGAAAAATACATCTGTGATATAGATACAAGGTGTCCTTTTCAGTGGTCTCGGTGCTTATAATTGCCCATAACCTTGTATATTGTACCACAAATGTATTTTTCTTGCAAACTATTTTCTATTTTATTCCACAATCGCGATGCGCATCATATTGCTCATTCCCTCTCGCGTTTTTTGTACAATCGGCGAAGGAATACCTGCCGTTACGACCACGATATCTCCGACTTCTACCATCCCTTTTACTTTTGCGAGTTCAATTGCTTCCAAACATATCTCTTCTGTCGTATTGCGCGGTATGGATTTCACCGGATACACACCTCTGTAAATCTGCATTCTGCGAAGTGTTTCTTCGTTTGGAGACACACCGACAATATCCGCCTCCGGTCTGAATTTGGACACCACACGTGCTGTTGCACCTGATGCCGTTGGTGTAATAACGCATTTTGCATTCAGACTCGCCGCAGTTGCCACAGAAGAAAACCCGATTGCACTTGCAATACTTCTCTTTTGATTCACCTGCGCCGTTTTCAACAATTGTTTGTAATCTAAGTGTTTTTCAGTATTCTTCACAATTTCAACCATCATTTGGAGCGCTTCTAACGGATATTTTCCCTGTGCAGTCTCTCCTGACAACATCACTGCGTCAGTACCGTCATAGACTGCATTGGCAACATCCGTCACTTCTGCTCTTGTCGGCCTCGGATTACGTATCATAGAATCAAGCATTTGCGTTGCCGTAATCACCGGCTTGTAATTGTCATTGCATTTTTGAATCAACATTTTTTGCAAATATGGGACTTCCTGAGCAGGAATTTCCACTCCCAAATCGCCACGTGCAACCATAATTCCATCTGCACAATGCAAAATCTCATCAATATTTTTAATTCCTTCTGCATTTTCTATCTTTGCAATCACAGGAATATGCGGGGCACCACATTCTTTTAAAAGTGCTTTGATTTCCAGCACTCCCTCTGCAGAACGGACAAACGATGCTGCAATAAAATCCACACCTTGTTCTACTCCAAAAATAATATCCTCTTTATCTTTTTGTGTTAAGGCAGGCAATCTTACCGGAACATTCGGAACATTCACACCTTTTCGCTGTCCGAGTTTCCCGCCATTCATCACGGTGCAGATAATATCATTATTTACTATATTTTTCACTTCTAATTCAATCAACCCGTCGTCAATTAAAATCGTTTTTCCAACCTCTACATCTTCTGCAAGACCATCATAAGTAATTGACACTTTCTCCTCATTTCCCACAATATCATCTGTTGTCAATACAAATGTCTGTCCCTCTTCTAAGGTTACTTTTCTGCCGTCCTGCAAAAGTCCTGTGCGAATCTCAGGACCTTTTGTATCTAATAATATGGCAATCGGTTTGCCCAATTCCTCACGAATGGATTTGAGCAGCTCCATTCTGACTTTCTGCTCTTCATGGCCTCCGTGTGAAAAATTAAAACGGGCAATATCCATTCCATTTTCTGCCAGTTGTTTCATCAATTCTTTATCATTTGTATTTGGTCCCATTGTACAAATAACCTTTGTTTTCTTCATGCAAAAATCTCCTGCTTATTTAATATGTTCATGGGTAAACAAATGGTCCTGGCAATATTCATAATTTCCATTACATTTAGAACAATATCTAAACTCCAGATTCGGATCATCCAGTTCTGTACGTCCACAAACCACACACCTGTGTCTTGCTCCATCCGGTCCGACTGTCTGTGCTTTTTTTCCTGCATGCACTTCCTTATGATATACATTCTTTCTACGTGCCTCTTTGATTCCTAAACCTTTTTTCTTTCTTGTAGCCAAAAAGAAAATCAGGAAATTCAAAATCGATACAAAAGCCTCCAATGCATGAGCCTTATAAATCAAGCCGTAAATAGGATTTCCTCCGTACGCCGGCAAAAATGCCTGCACGATTGACCAGCCATAGTAAACGCCTTCAAGCCACGCCAAATACTTCATCTTGACAGGAAATACCAGGAACAGATACAACTGCTGATTTGGATAGACTGCTGCATATGCAAAATACAATGCTAAATTCAAATATCCGGTACCCATCGGCAGAGAGACATGGAAAATACACTCTGTCAGTATTGCTGCAATGACATGCAATAATACTCCCGTAAAAAAGTATAAGTTGAACCGAAAGGCTCCCCATACATATTCTAACGTTTTTCCAATGATATAATACAAATATAATCCAAAAATCAAATAAATCAGATTATAACTCGGCGGCTGAATGATAAAAGTAATCATACGCCAAATCTCTCCATGCAAAATAGCAGCTGCATCCAATGCTAAGTATTGCGCGTAAACTCCCGGCCGTACAACTTCTATTAAAAAGCCGAATGCGTACAAGATAATAATATAATACATTAAATTCGGAATCGCATATTTTCCATATTTACGTTCCATCTTATTTAACCAATTCATGAAACCTCTTCCCTTCTATTATCAAGAAAAGGAATTCACTTTTCGTGGATTCCTTTTCTTTAAAAATAACTATTTTATTAATAAAGATGTACCTGTCATTTCCTTTGGCTGCTGCATGCCCATCAATTCAATTAATGTAGGGGCAATATCTGCCAAGCATCCGCCTTCTCTTAAACTGTATGCAGGATCTGCATTTACCAAAATAAACGGAACCGGATTTGTTGTGTGGGCGGTAAATGGAGCACCCGTCTCATAATCAAGCAACTGTTATGCATTTCCATGGTCTGCACAGATAAACATCTGACCATTGACTTCTTTGATTGCATCTACTGCTTTTCCGACACATTCATCAACTGCTTCTACCGCTTTCACAGCCGCTTCTTCCACACCTGTATGTCCAACCATATCCGGGTTTGCAAAATTGATGATAATGACATCATAGTTGTCAGATTTAATGGCTGCCACCAATTTGTCGCATACTTCATACGCACTCATCTCAGGTTGTAAATCATACGTCGCAACCTTTGGTGATTTCACCAAGATACGGTCTTCTCCTGCATTTGGCTCTTCCACTCCACCATTAAAGAAGAATGTTACATGCGCATATTTTTCTGTTTCAGCGATTCTCGCCTGTTTCAATCCGTTGTTTGCCAAGAATTCGCCGAATGTATTGGTAATTTCCGTCTTGCGGAATGCAACGTCTTTGTTTTCTATTGTGACGTCATATTCCGTAAAGCATACATAGGTTGTCTTAACTCGTTCTCCGCGGTCAAATCCTATGAATTCGTCATCGCAGAATACTCTTGTAATCTCTCTTGCACGGTCAGGTCTGAAGTTAAAGAATATGATAGAATCGCCATCTTTAATCGTAGCTACCGGAGCCCCGTCCTTCATGATAACTGTCGGAAGAACAAATTCATCTGTCTTGCCGGCATCATAGGAAGCTTGAATTGCCTCAGGACCTGAGACACCTTCTACACCTTCACCCTTTACCATTGCTTTATATGCCATTTCTACACGGTCCCAACGATTATCACGGTCCATCGCATAGTAACGTCCCATGACTGTTGCCACTTCACCGACACCGATTTCTGCCATCTTATCTACCAATTCCTGTACAAAATCTTTGCCTGATGCAGGTGGTGTATCACGTCCGTCTAAAAAGCAGTGCACATATACTTTTTCAAGGCCTTGCTTCTTAGCAAGCTCTAACAATCCATAGATATGTGTGTTGTGACTGTGTACTCCTCCGTCTGACACTAAACCATATAAATGAAGTGCAGAATTATTTTCTTTTGCATTTTTACAAGCTGCAAGCAATGCCTCGTTTTCGAAGAAATCTCCGTCTTGAATTGATTTTGTAATCTTAGTTAAATCTTGGTATACGATACGTCCTGCGCCCATGTTCAGATGACCTACCTCTGAATTACCCATCTGTCCATCCGGAAGTCCGACTGCCATACCGCTTGCATTACCATGAACAAATGGGCATTCTGCCATGAGTTTGTCCATCACCGGTGTTTTTGCCTCGTATACAGCGTTCGCTTCATGCTTTTCATTTAATCCGTATCCATCGAGAATCATTAATACTGTTGGTTTTTTACTCATATTATCATTTCCTTCTTATCAAAATGTTTCTTATTTCTTTTACCTAGTACATTCTATATGATCTGCACCTTATTTGCAAGGCTTATCCGTTCAAAAAATCAAACACATGTCCTTTTGGTGTATTCAAAAAATGCATCAACATGTAGGCACACATAATCGCAACTTTTTCTTCTTGCAGAATTCTTTTTACTTCTTTGCGGTCAGCAAGCACGATTTCAATCTCTTCGTTTTCTTCCTGTCCCT
>CAZRZV010000038.1:9483-10331 GCA_964604665.1 uncultured Faecalimonas sp.
CTTGCCGCTCGCATAGCCATAAACTGTTCCGCAAGACTCATCTGTCATTCCAATTGTTGTAAAATACGGTTTGGTAAACATGTCTTTTGCGTCAATCGGTGTGAAATCAAGTCCTGTTTCTTCTTTTAATTCTCTTCTTCCTGCCGACTTGAAATCCTCGCCCTCATCTACCAGTCCTGCCGGAAATTCATAGATATAATCATCAATCGGGCAACGATATTGTCGAATCAAAACTAATTTTTCTTCATCTGTATGTTCATCTCTGTAAACGCTATAGACAATGACACCATCCGCCGTATTTTCTCGCGTGCTGATTTTTAAATCTTCGATTTTTTCAGCCCTGGAAGCGACAAAATATTTGCTGTGCTTTCCGTCTTCACTTTTCATATCCAGTTCGTACATATTTAAGAAACGATTATCTGTCGTCTGCTTTATTCCATTTATTCTTCTCATAATCTACTATCCCATGATACATTACATCTTTTCACAATTTCCTGCATAGTATCCCATTTGTCCTCCATATCCTGCACCAATTTGAACTGGGTGCGGCAACGGTCTAAATTATGACCCTCTCGGTGCGTCTTAAAATAAACATCACCTTGCAAATAGTCTGTCAGGAAACGCATACCACATTCAAAAGTCATCACTTTAGCCCCCATCGGGAGCATCTCGATTTCTTTCGCCGTCAATCTGCCTCCACAGCCTTCAAGAAATCCTTTTGTAAAGTATTCAAACAATTCCATGTCGCACCATACTTTATCCAAGTCCTTCTCATCCTCTGCCGCTGTACTTGCGCCGAAACGAACTGCATCGCCAAAATCATTCATGGTAAGTCCCGGCATAACTGT
>CAZRZV010000038.1:10341-11899 GCA_964604665.1 uncultured Faecalimonas sp.
ACCTTTATGTGTTTTAGTATCTATCATAATATTATTAAGTTTTGTGTCATTGTGTGTGACACGAAGCGGTACTTGTCCACTCGCAAGCAAATCTCCGAATACATTTGCCACATCTTCATGTGCGAGCACAAATTCAATCTCCGCCTGTACTTTCTCTGCACGTCCGCACACATCTTCTGAAACCGCTTTCTTAAACACCTCAAAACGAGCCTTTGTATCATGGAACCCTTCAATAATCTCATGCAGAGTTTCTGCCGGATAGTCAGCCAGAAGTCTCTGAAAATTGCCAAATGCATAAGCGCTCTCATAAAAATCCTCCGGGCTTTCCACCTTGTCATAACAGATAGCATTTTCGATAAAGAGATAACATCTCCAATGCTCACCAAATGAATCCACAAAATAGGGGTATCCCTCTGTTGTCTGCAAGACATTCAAGGTCTCTCTTTTCGGGTCTCCGCCATTTTCCAATATCTTTTTCTTCAGGAATTCCGTAATCCCCAAAACATTTTCCATTACCTCGACAGGTTTGGTAAAAATTTTTTTATTCATACGTTGTAAAATAACACGGTAAACTTCTCCCTCTTCATTTTGAAGAGACACCAAAAATGTATCATTAATATGTCCGTTTCCAAACGGCTTACATTCTAACAGATTATCTGCCAATCCAAAATGAGCGATTGCTTCCTTTTTTCCCGCTTGCATTGTTTCTGACATAATACACCTACCAAATATTCAAAAATTTTCAAAATACAACAATATCTTCGCCAGCAGTTCTTTCTTAATCACGTACTCCTCTGCCCTTCATATAAAGGTTCAAGTCCAATACCCAATCTGTCTGGATGATGTCAAATCCTTTATCTATGTACCATCCCCATCCGTAATCCATGTCTCCCTTTCCTATTGCAACATCATCGCTGTGACCTGCTGCTATCTGCGCTTTGTAATCATAAATGATTGCATTTCCCCAGAGCATACGTCCTTTGTCATGGTGATACTTTATGAATTTGTCGCTGACAATCGGCGCTGCTTCATTATAGAATACCAATTCCATTCCGACAAAATTAATGTTCATTTTTTCGAGTTGCTGCGTAATATTGTCCTCTTGGCTTATAATTGGCATGAACATCATTTTAGGTGCCAATTCTTCCATCATTTTTGCATACTGCAATTCTGCCGGTGCTTTCATCAAAATCTGTTCTTCCATGCCATGTTGTTTCACAACTTTGAGCACCTGCTCCATATCTTCGTGCCATACATGGTCCAAATTAATCAGACAACGATTTTTATACGTTTCCAAAAATTCATCTAATGTCATAAGCGGGTCTTCTGTAATAGTGTCATCGCCATTGACATAACGAAGTTTTTTCACTTCATCTGCCGTCATATTTTCGATATGTGTATCCTGCAAATTTAACAGACAGTGCTCCGTTCCCGGATGAAAAATAAATAATGTTCCATCTCCGCATACTGTGACATCTGTTTCCAGAATGTCTGCTCCCTGATGCAAAGCAGCGTTAAAAGCACTTCTGGTGTTACATGGAATATTTCCACCTGCCAC
>CAZRZV010000038.1:11909-13498 GCA_964604665.1 uncultured Faecalimonas sp.
ACTGCAACTCCACGATGTGCGGCAATCAGAATTCCTTTTTCCCGTTCCGTTTTTAATAAATTCTCAATACTCATCTAATTATTCTCCTTTTACCACATATTTTTCGTGTATTTATACTGTGAGGTAGTCTAACACAAAATCGCCCGTTCCGCAAGATAAAAAGCCCGAAAAGAGGATATGTGTGTGACATCCATTTCTTTTTTATGGAGAGGAGGATAGGGAACCAACAGCTTTAGTACGGGCTTTTTCTATATACAAAATAATTGCTGCTTCGACTCCCAAAAATTCCCTCTTTTTCGTGCTTTTGGCGGTATTTGGGGCAGAAATTTTCTATATGTGAAAATAATTGTTCACTCAGCTCCCAAAATCGAAAATTCTGTATATAGAAAACGCCTCTTAATAAAATGTACCCTATAAAATGGACACGCGAAAATTCATTTTCGGCAATTCTTACTAATAGTAGTGGGCTGCCCGCTGAAAAGAAAAAGAGAGCGGAATTCTAACGAACCCCGCCCCAATTCTTATTTATCTTATTTATAATTAACGATTTTACCGAAGTCCGGTTTTAACGCTGCACCGCCAACAAGACCACCGTCGATGTCAGGTTGTGCAAATAATTCAGGAGCGCTTGCTGCTGAAACTGAACCGCCATATTGGATACGGATAGCTTCTGCTGTTGCTTCATCATAGATTTCTCCGATGCATTTACGGATAGCGGCACAAACTTCCTGAGCCTGCTCTGTCGTAGCAACTTTGCCTGTTCCGATTGCCCAGATTGGTTCATAAGCAATCACTGCTGTCTTAGCCTGTTCAGCTGTTACATCCAAAAATGCAATTTTGATTTGTTGACGAATGAAATCAATCGTAACACCTTGTTCTCTTTGTGTTAATGTTTCGCCGCAGCATACGATTGGTGTAATGCCATGTTCAAATGCTTTTTTCACTTTTTTGTTCACTGTTTCATCTGTTTCAGCAAAGTATTCTCTTCTTTCTGAATGTCCGATGATAACATATTTTACTCCTACGTCTGTAAGCATGCTAGGAGCGATTTCTCCTGTATATGCTCCGCTTTCTTCGTAGTACATATTTTCTGCACCGATGCAGATATTGCTTCCTTTCGCAGCTTCCATAGCCGGAATAATAGAAATTGCAGGTACGCAGAAGACTACGTCAGCATCTTCTGTAGCTACTAATGGTTTTAATTCATTGATTAATTCGACTGCCTGGCTTGGAGTTTTGTTCATTTTCCAGTTGCCGGCAATAATTTTTCTTCTTGCCATTCTTAATCTCCTCCTAATGAATATTTTTATTTATCGTTAGCTGCTGCTACACCCGGCAATTCTTTTCCTTCTAAGAATTCAAGTGAAGCGCCGCCACCTGTAGAAATGTGTGTCATCTTGTCTCCGTAACCTAATTGGTTCACAGCTGCTGCAGAGTCACCGCCACCGATAATTGTAACTGCGTCTGTTTCAGACAATGCTTTTGCAACTGCTTCTGTACCTGCTGCAAAGTTAGGCATTTCAAAACATCCCATTGGTCCGTTCCAGACAACTGTCTTAGCTGTCTTAACGGCTTCTGCATACATTTTT
>CAZRZV010000039.1:0-13109 GCA_964604665.1 uncultured Faecalimonas sp.
ATCTCCTTAGTTCTTTGATTTAATTTTAAGCGTTTGTAAAAAGCAAATTATTTTTTAGCTCCACAAGAGCTGGATAAACGTCAAGCACTCTTGTGCAAATTCTTAATTTTTTGTGTACAACAAAACGTCCCCCCATAAAAATGGAGCGAAATTCGTTAGAATTCCGCCCCAACTATTGATTCTATTTATCGTTTTCATTTTCTGTGATAACTCCCTTGGAATCAATCTGAATATTTGGAGATAGATTTTCCAAAAATGAGTATAACGCTTCCTGTTCTTCCTGCGTTTTTAAATACTGCGTAGTAAATCCGGTCTGAAGACATGGCACGAACGTCATTTCTTTCAAACCGTCTTTTGTAATACGAAGTTGCAATACTCCCGTATACTTTGTCTCATGATTAAACCAGAAGTCTCCAAGGCTGTAGACAATTGGTTTCCCATTTACATATTCCATTCCCTGAAGCACATGCGGATGTCCCCCGATAACGATATCTGCACCGGATTCCAAGAATTCTCTCCCCCATCTCGCCTGATTCTCATTGTAATCATTGGTATCTTCCGTTCCCCAGTGAATATATGCTATCAGATAATCGCATTCCTTTTTTGCTTCACGGATAATCTGATTGTATGCTGTGGTGTCATATGCCCGCATAATTCCCGGCTCCGTCTCTGTCGCCTGCGGAGTATACTTGTACTTTTCTCCGTTTGACGCTCCCACAAAACCGATTTTAATCCCATTCACAGTAAGGTATACCGGACGTTTTGCTTCTTCCAAATTTCTGCCGCCGCCCACGTATGGTATGTTTGCGGCATCCAGTAAATCTGTCGTATCAAGCAGCGCTTCTTTCCCATAGTCAAATACATGGTTGTTTGCCAGAGAAACTATGTCGGTTCCCATCTGCTTTAAAAGTTCCATTCGTTCCGGTTTTGCACGAAACGTATAATATTTGCCCTCCAAAGGCGCTCCTCTGTCGCTGATACAATATTCATGATTGATGAAAAAAATATCTGCCTTGTTTGTCACTTCCAAAATCTCCGGAGAGATACACTGATTCAAATCATTTACTGTATCATAATGGTCAAGTACAAACCCATCTTCTGCGAAACACAAATCTCCCGCAAGGGCAATCACTGCCTCTTTCTCGTCCTGCTCGATTTCTGTGCTTGGTATTTCCTGCTTGATTTCCGATTGCGTACCTACTGTTTCTTTTGCAGGCTTGCTATCTCTATTGAAGAATACAACGACACCTGTCACTGCCGCCACGATTAATATCGTAGTAGATATACCAAGACGTATCGCAAGCTCTTTTTTTCTGTTTCTCTTCTGTTGCATTTTAATTCTTCTTATTCCAAAATTGGTTTTAAAGCTGTCGCCAGAGTATCTTTTTGCGCTTGTGCCTCTGCCAAATCTTTACCTAATGTCGTAAAGTATGTTTTAATCTTTGGCTCTGTTCCGGAAGGTCGAACGATTACTTCAGCGCCGCCTTCAAGTGTGTAGATTAATACATCTGCCGCAGGGAGTCCTGTTTCTTCCGATTTTTTATAATCAGTCACCTTTACAACCGCATATTCGCCAATCTTTGTCAATGGGTTTTCACGCAATCCTTTCATGATATCTGCCATCTTATCCATTCCTGAAAGTCCCGGGAACTCACAACTGTCCACTTTACTATAATAATAGCCGTACTTGTCATAAATTTCCGTCAGGCGCTGTTTAATAGAAGAGCCGATACTACGATAATATGCTGCCATTTCACAGATAAGCATAGAACCGATTACCGCATCTTTGTCACGCACATATGAGCCTGCCAGATATCCGTAACTTTCTTCAAAACCAAGAATGAATCTGTCCTCTTCGCCGACAGCCTCTAATTTTGCAATCTGATCTCCAATCCATTTAAATCCGGTCAACACATTGCGAAGTTCCACACCATAATTCTTTGCAACTGCATCCGCAAGCGGGGTCGTTACAATCGACTTCACCGCAACTGCATGTTCCGGCATTGTACCCTTCTCAATGCGTCCTGCACAGATATAATCTAACAAAAGAACGCCCACTTCATTTCCTGAAACCAACTCGTATGTACCATCAGGACATTTCATTGCAATACCCACACGGTCAGCATCCGGGTCTGTAGCCAGCATCAAATCAGCACCTGATTTTTCCGCCAATTTCAATCCCAGACGAAGAGCCTCAAATATTTCCGGATTCGGATACGGACATGTCGGGAAGTTTCCATCCGGATACTTCTGTTCCGGTACGATGGTAATATCTTCAATACCGATGTCTTTTAAAATATGCATAACAGGAACCAGTCCTGAACCGTTTAATGGAGAGTATACTAATTTCAATCCTGAACCCTTGCAGATACCCGGACGTACACTGCGGGACTTGATTGCTTCATAAAGTGCTTCTTTGCAGTCATCTTCTACATATTCAATCAGTCCTGCTGCCATTCCCTCTTCAAATGACATCCATTTAGCGCCTTCCAAAATATCTGTTTTTTGAATTTCTGAATAAACCACATTTGCAGCTTCATCTGTCAACTGACAGCCATCCGGACCATATACTTTGTAACCATTGTATTTTGCCGGATTATGTGAAGCCGTAACCATAATTCCTGCATTTGCTCCATAATAACGCGTTGCAAAACTGAGGGCAGGAACCGGCATCAGTGCATCATAAATACGTACTTTAATTCCATTTGCCGCCAATACGCAGGCAGCTGTTTTTGCAAATACATCACTGTTAATACGACTGTCATAACTAATCGCTACCAGTTGCTTTCCGCCCTGTGTTGTTACCCAGTTTGCCAATCCCTGTGTTGCCTGGCGAATTACATAAATATTCATACGGTTTGTTCCCGCACCAAGCACACCTCTAAGGCCTGCTGTACCGAATTTGATTGCAATCGCAAAGCGTTCTTTGATTTCTTCTTCATTGCCCTCAATGGATTTCAATTCTTCTGTAAGTGCTGCATCTTCCAAATCCGCAGAAAGCCAACGCTTATAATTCTCCATATACATATATGTCACCAACCTTTATCGTTTTCATATCAATATATTAATGAATTTCCCAATGAATGTCAACGCATTTCCACAGCCATTACTCCCGTAAAGACTGAATTCCCTTTACCAATACTTTCACATCATCGGCAATATAATCAAACGCACCTGCTTTGTACATATTAATCACAATCATTCCGACCGGAACCGCCAGAACCATTCCCCAAATGCTTCCAATCCGATATCCGATATACAAAAATACTAATGTCGGAAGGGGCTTGAGACCGATTCCGTCGCCGACCAATTTTGGCTGAATCAATTGTCTTGTTAATTGTGTCAAAATGTATATAATAACCAGACCGATTGCCATTTTGTAATCACCGGTAAAGAGTTCATACACAGCCCACGGTATTAATGTAATTGCAGTTCCAAAAAACGGCAGGAAATCTAAAATTGCAAATATAAGGGCCAATACAATCGCGTATTTGATACCCAAGATTAAAAATCCTACAAACATCATGGCACTTAAAACCAGCATGATTTGAAATTGTGCTTTAAAATATCCGCCGAGTGCATCTCTTAAATAAGCAAACACCATAGACATTCGTCTTTCAATCGGTTTCGGCGTTACCTTCTTCACCCATGCAATCACTTCATCCCTCTCTGCGACAAAAAAGTAAGCGGATAAGATTGTGACAATGATACCGATTAAAACTGCCGGGATTCCTTTTGCTACATTCCCCATAGTCTTGACGACACCGAATTTATCCAACCAGCTACCGGCAGCCCCGCCTATCTCTTTCGGCAAAGCTTTTAAAACCTTCTGCATGCCACCCGGTAACAGCTCCAAAATCTTGTTTAATTCAACTGCCACCATAGCCTTGATTTCCGGCAGCTCTCCCAATAGCCCTGCTGTTTGTCTTACAAGACTTGCAATGATTAGGTACAACACACCCACAACCACTCCAAGAACCAATATAATAGTAATGGCTGAACCTAATTTTTTAACAATATTCAGACGTTTTTCCAGCCAGCATACCATCGGGTTTGCAATGCAGGCTATCCCCCATCCAAACACAAATGGTAATAGCAAACCTAAAGCCCAATATCCCAGCAATACAAATAGGACGGTTGCAGTTAAGCTGATTGCTAAACTTGCAATGACTTTCCAATATGGTCGTTGTTCTTCCATCTACTCCACCTCGTTTTCTTCTGCCTGTAAAAATTGGTGTTCAATCAGTTCCCAGATTTCTTCTCTTCCCTGCTTCGTTTCCGCAGAAAACGGTATCATGATTGTCCCTGGAAGAAGTTTTAATCCTTCTTTTATCATCTTCACATGCTTTTGAATCTGACTGCGTTTTAATTTATCCGATTTTGTGGCAATGATAATCGGATGATACCCTTGGGCAACAATCCATTCATACATCATTTTGTCATTTGCCGAAGGCTCATGCCTGATATCGATTAAAAGAAACACTGCCTTTAACTGTTTTGACGTATTAAGATATCTCTCAATCAATTTCCCCCACTGCTCTTTTTCTTTCTCGGATACCTTTGCATATCCATATCCCGGCAAATCCACTAAGTACATTATATCATTGATATTATAGAAATTGATAGTCTGAGTTTTTCCGGGTATGGCTGAAGTTCTTGCGAGGGCTTTACGGTTCATCAATGCATTGATTAATGATGATTTCCCCACATTGGATTTCCCTGCAAATGCGATTTCCACCCGGTCTGTTTCAGGCAGTTTACTTGTGATTCCACATACAATTGATAATTCTACGTTCTTAATCTTCATCTTATTTTTCCTCTTGTACCAGGGCATTTTTCAGGACTTCGTCCATGGATGTCACCGGAATAATCTCTAATCCCTTTGTAATTTCAGTTGCAATCTCCATGACATCACGCATATTTTTATCGGGAACCAATACTGTTTTCACTCCTGCTGTCTTAGCCGCAAGAAGTTTTTCTTTCAAGCCACCGATTGGCAATACTCTCCCGCGAAGTGTAATTTCCCCTGTCATCGCAATGTCTGCACGTACTTTCTTATTTGTAATCGCCGAAATCATGGCAGTTGCCATGGTAATACCGGCGGAAGGTCCGTCTTTTGGCACCGCTCCTTCCGGTATATGAATGTGGATATCATGCTTCTCAAAGAAATCATCCACAATTCCATATTTTTTTCCGACGGAACGGATATAACTGATTCCGGTTCGAGCCGATTCTTTCATAATATCGCCAAGCTGCCCCGTTAATAGTATCTCCCCTTTTCCCGGCATAATATTCACTTCAATCTCCAGCGTATCTCCGCCAACGCTCGTCCATGCAAGTCCCCTGACAATCCCCACTTCGTCTGACTCATTAATCATATTGTAAGAATACTTTTCTTTGCCCAGATATTTTTCCAGGTTGCGTTCTGTCACATGTACGGACACCTTCTTCTGCTCAAAAATCTCTCTCGCAGCTTTCCTGCAAATCTCACCGATAGTGCGTTCCAATTGTCGCACGCCGGCTTCTTTCGTATAATTTCTCACTATCTTCCAAATGGCACGCTTGTCTATTTTCACCTGTTCTTCCGTTAAACCATGCTTATCCAGTTGTTTCGGAACAAGGTGTCTTGTGGCAATATGCATTTTTTCATTTTCCGTATAACTGCTCACTTCAATGATTTCCATACGGTCTAGGAGAGGCCTTGGAATCGTCTGCAAAGAATTTGCCGTCGTTACAAACAATACTTCTGACAAATCAATCGGAAGTTCCAGATAGTGGTCACGGAACTTGACATTCTGCTCTCCGTCCAATACTTCAAGCAAAGCGGAAAATGTATCTCCCTTATAGTCATTGCTCACCTTATCAATCTCATCCAATAGCAGCAATGGATTCTTGACTTTTGTGGACTTGAGTGCATTTGCAATGCGCCCCGGCATGGCACCTACGTAGGTCTTGCGATGCCCGCGAATCTCTGCTTCATCCCGAATTCCGCCAAGTGAAATTCTTGCATATGGCTTTTTAAGCGCTTTTGACAGGGACTTTGCGATGGAAGTCTTACCCGTTCCCGGAGGTCCCACCAGACAAAGAATCGGACTTTCTCCTTTCTGCGTCAATGCGCGCACCGACAAGAATTCCAATATTCTTTCCTTGACCTTTTCAAGTCCGTAATGTTCTTCCCCTAATACCTGCTTTGCATATGCAATATCCGTATTGTCTTCCACTATTTTATCCCATGGCATCTCAAGCATCGTCTCAATATAAGTCCTGGTCACACCGGTTTCTGCGGCGCTCTGCTGGGCACTCTTAAAACGGAGAATTTCCTTTTTCAATCGTTCTTTTACTTCTTCCGGTGCCTCCAGCTTTTCTGTCGCCTGCTCAAACTCCTCCGCATCTGTGAGAACATTTTCTTCTCCCAGCTCTTCACGAATTGCCTTCATTTGTTCCCGCAAGATAAACTCTTTTTGATGTTGTTCCATGCGTTCTTGTACTTTTGACCGGATGTCTTCTTTCAATTCCAAAACAGCCATTTCATTTGCAATCTTAAATGCCAGAGTTTCATAGCGTTCCTGTATATCGTCTTTTTCTAAAATATCCTGCAAATTCACATAATCCATCGGAACGTTTGAAGCAATCTGATATATCAGGCTCTTAAATGACTTCACATCAGCAATCTGTGCAATGACATCTTTCGGAACCTTTCCATTTTTAATGGTGTACTCAAAAAAGATTTGCTGCAAACTCTTTGCCTGCGGATTGTCACTTAATTTTCCCTCCAAGTCCGTATCTTCCAAAAGTTCCACCTCTGCCATAAGACACGGGTCTTCTTCTGTTATCTGCGTCAATCTGGCGCGTTCTTTTCCAACAACAAGTACACGCAACAGATTTTTAGGCATTTTGGCAATCTGCTTAATTACCGCAACTGTACCCACTTCGTAGACATCTTTTTGATGTGGTTCTTCTATATTTAATTCTTTCTGTGCAACCAGAAATACTCTTTGTTCTTCACTTTGCATCGCCTTTTGAATTGCTTCTATGGAACGACTGCGGCTCACGTCAAAATGCACCACCATTTCCGGCAATACCGTCATCCCGCGAAGAGCAACCATTGGCATACTTTTCATTGAATTTTCCATACTTTTTCTCCTCGTGTAGTTTCTGTTAAGAAGAAAAAACGGGTACCAACCTGCACCCGTCTTCTAATTCGCTATGCGCTCTGTGTTGTAATAGCCTTTGAATTGTAAACCGGCTCTGTCTCACCCTTTACGACTTCTTTTGTAATCTGACACGACCTAATCGTCTCGTCAGAAGGCACATGATACATGGTGTCCATCATTACATTTTCCATAATTGCGCGAAGACCTCTTGCCCCCGTCTTTCTTTTTAAAGAAATGTCTGCAATCTCTTCCAATGCCTCCTGGTCAAACTCAAGCTCTACTCCATCAAGTTCAAGCAGTTTTTGATATTGTTTTACAATGGCACTTCTAGGTTCCGTCAAAATACGAATCAGTGCCTCCCGGTCTAATGTTTCCAACGTCACATTAATCGGAACACGCCCTACTAACTCCGGGATGATTCCGAATTTTACCAAATCCTGTGGGAGCACCTGACTGAGGAGCTCATTTGTATTTCGCTCCTTCTTGCTTGCCACGGTAGCATTAAATCCCATGGAGTTTTTATCTAAACGCTTATCAATAATCTTGTCCAATCCTTCAAACGCACCACCGCAAATAAATAAGATATTTGTGGTATCAATTTGAATCATTTCCTGTTGCGGGTGCTTTCTTCCGCCCTGCGGTGGAACATTCGCTACTGTTCCTTCAATGATTTTGAGCAGCGCCTGTTGCACACCTTCACCGGAGACGTCTCTGGTAATCGATGGATTCTCTGATTTTCTTGTAATCTTATCAATTTCATCAATATAGATAATTCCGTGTTCTGCCCGTGCGATATCCCCATCCGCAGCCTGGATAATCTTAAGCAGGATATTTTCCACGTCTTCCCCTACATATCCGGCTTCGGTAAGCGCCGTCGCGTCTGCTATCGCGAAAGGAACATTCAGTATCTTTGCCAATGTCTGTGCCAGCAATGTTTTGCCGCATCCTGTTGGCCCAAGCATCAAAATGTTACTCTTTTGCAGGTCAACACCCAAGTCTTTCCCTGCCATAATTCTTTTGTAATGATTATAAACCGCCACAGAAAGTACTTTTTTTGCATTGTCCTGTCCGATTACATAATCATCCAAAAACGCCTTGATTTCTTCCGGCTTAAGAAGATTAATTTCTTCGTATTCCCTTGTATCTTCAAACTCTAATTCTTCTTCGATAATCTCTGAACAGACTTCAATACATTCGTCACAGATAAAAGCGCCATTCGGACCTGCAATCAGCTTGCGCACCTGTGCCTGTGTCTTTCCGCAGAATGAACATCTGACTACTTCTTCATTTTTTCTTCCTGCCATACTCTCACCTCATTTTTACGCGTAAAGGGGGTGTTCCGGTTTGCAGAACATCCCCTCTTTTTTTAATTAGTGGCTGGTAATCACTTCATCTACCAATCCGTATTCTTTTGCTTCCTGAGCAGTCATGAAATTGTCTCTTTCCGTGTCAATCTCAATCGTTTCCAGACTTTGTCCTGTGTTTGCAGCCAAGATTTTGTTCAAACGTTCTCTTGTCTTTAAGATGTGTTCTGCCGCAATCTGAATCTCAGTTGCCTGACCTTGGGCTCCTCCAAGCGGCTGATGAATCATAATCTCAGCATTTGGAAGGGCAAATCGTTTGCCTTTTGTTCCGCCTGACAACAAAAATGAACCCATACTTGCAGCCATACCGATACAAATCGTAGATACATCACATTTGATATACTGCATTGTATCGTAAATAGCAAGTCCCGCAGAAACAGAACCGCCCGGACTGTTAATGTACAAATGAATGTCTTTATCTGGGTCTTCTCCCTCTAAAAACAGTAATTGCGCAATGATGACACTTGCCGAAGCATCTGTTACCTCTTCCCCCAAAAAGATAATTCTTTCCTTCAGTAATCTTGAATAAATGTCATACGAGCGTTCTCCACGGCTCGTTTGTTCAATGACATAAGGTATTACACTCATGCTCATGCCTCCTTAAATCTTTATGTCCTACGCTTCTACAGCATTGTCTACCAAAAGTGTCACTGCTTCCTGAACAGCCATATCTTCTTTCATCTGTTCTTTTTCAGCTTCACCCATGTATTCTTTTAATTTATCAACTTCCATCTGATAGTTTTCAGCCATCTTAGCTAATTCTGCTTCAAATTTTTCTTCTGTAATTTCGATATTTTCAACTTTTGCGATTGCTTCAAGAACCAATCTTGTCTCAATACGTTTTACAGCTTGTGGTTTCATTTCTTCCAACATTTTTTCAGCTGTTAAACCTGTGAATTGGAAGTATTGTTCTACAGAAAGACCTTGTGACTGTAAGTTTTGTGCGAATTCCTGAGCCATTTGTCTTACTTGTGTATCAATCATAGCTTCCGGAATCTCCATGGTGGCATTGGCAACTGCCTTTTCTACTGCCTGGTCTTCTTTCTTTCTCTTACCATCTGCAATCTTTTGCTCTTTGATTTTTGCTTTCAAATCAGCTTTGTATTCTTCCAATGTATCAAATTCAGAAACTTCTGATGCAAATTCGTCATCTAATTCAGGAAGTTCTTTTACTTTAATTTCGTGTACGGTACACTTAAATACAGCTGGCTTTCCTGCCAAATCTGCTGCGTGATATTCTTTCGGGAATGTCACGTTTACTTCTACTTCCGTCTCAACTTCAACGCCTACTAATTGTTCTTCAAATCCAGGAATGAAAGAACCTGAACCGATTGTCAACGGATAGTTTTCACCTTTTCCGCCGTCAAAAGCAACGCCGTCAACAAATCCTTCAAAATCTAATACAACTTCATCACCGTCTTGTACCGGACGTCCTTCCACTGCAACTGTTCTTGCATTCTTCTTTTGTTCTTCTTCTAATTTTGCTTCTACTTCTTTCGCAGTTACTCTGTTAGAAACCTTGTCCACTTTCAATCCTTTGTATTCTCCGAGAGTCACTTCCGGTTTTGTAGCAACTTCCGCAGTAAAGATAAATGGTTTTCCTTTTTCTAATTGAACTACATCGATACTTGGTTGAGATACGATATCTAACTCGCATTCATCATATGCCTTTGCATACGCATCCGGAATGATTGAATTGGCAGCATCCTCATAAAAGATTTCTGCTCCATACATTTTTTCAATCATCTGGCGTGGCACTTTTCCTTTACGGAATCCAGGCACGCTGATTTGTCCTTTTTGTTTCATATATGCGCCTTGAAGTGCTTTCTCTAATTCTTCAGCAGAAACTTCAATTGTAAGTTTTGCCATGTTTTTTTCTAATTTTTCTACTTGTAAACTCATTAGTGTTCTCCTCCTTATATATATGTGAAAAGTCTACAGACTCATCTGCACTAACGCTCATTGCGATATTATATCACACTTAAAGCCAAATATCTAGTCTTGTTTTTTGCCTAAACCGATGATTTTTTCAATAAAATCACTCAATTGAGCGTTGTCCAAAGCGAACTTGTCATCTTCCGCTCTTTTTACCGTAAATACCATCTCCGCTTTTTCTGCATATTGCGCTCCTTTGTAGGCGGTATTCAGCAATTCGTAGTAACTTTGAATGACTTCATTTTTCAGTTGAAGTTCAATTTCCTCCTGCGTGCCCTGGTATTCTCCTCTGTCCACTTTTTCCTGAACGCGCTGCTCCTCTTGTTGTGTCGCAATCATATAGTTTTGAAAAATATCAGCAGTCTGGTATTCCACGGTCACCTTATACTCATCTGCATTAATTTTTTCGGTCGATTTTACACGATATTTCATGGATTTGAAGATATCCTTACATAGAACAATATACTTATTTTTCATCTCCTCATCCATCTCTACACCACATGTAATGCTCGAATCTACAAATCCTGTAATCTGTGTCTGATACTGATTTTCCAATTGTGTCAATGCTTCTGTGTCAAACATTCCTCTCGGTTCTTTTGTGCTTCCTTTAAACGTGTAATCTAAAATCGTATTTACATATTTCCCTGCATCAAAATCTTTTTCATCCTGTGTAAAAAAATATACGATTATGCCAATCAATATGACTGCCAGTGCGATACAAATTCCTATCACTTTTTTTGACCATACTTTTTTCTCTTCTTTCATACCCGGTCTCCTTTATAAATAATTGATTTTTCGATTTCATCTGCTTTATCTTTAGAAATCAGTTTTTCAATCAGTTTTAATGAAAATGCAATCGCTGTGCCCATTCCTCTGGAGGTAATTATAAAATCATCCACAGCAACTTCATCATATACGTAAGTTGCACCCTCCAAAGCTTCCTCAAATCCGGGATAAGAAGTTGCCTTTCTGCCTTTTAGCATTCCGTACTTTCCAAGTATACTGGGTGCTGCGCAAATAGCTGCAATATATTTCCCCTTCTCATAATATTGCTCAAGCACTTCTTTCACTCCGTGGTGAGCTTCCAGATGTAGCGTGCCCGGCATTCCTCCCGGGAGCACTGCCATATCCTGCATTTCAAAATCCACTTCATCAAATAATTCATCTGCCAGTACATCAATTCCATGGGCACCATGGATGATATCATTTCCTGTAATGGACGTTGTGGTCACTTCGATACCTGCTCTGCGCAGTAAGTCTACCACAGTCAATCCTTCGATTTCCTCAAAGCCGTCTGCCAAAAAAACACAAACTTTCTTTTTCATATTGAAGCCCTCCTGCATTCTTATATGGAAATATTATCAAAATTATAGTCAAATTGCAATTTTATTTACTTTTTGGGCAAACTATATTAGTATTAACATAAATGGGAGGAAAATATTACCATGGAAATTGAACGTAAATACTTATTATCGAAATTACCGGAAAACTTAGATACTTATCCGCACCGCCATTTGGAACAGGGCTATCTTTGCACGGCTCCTGTCGTTCGCATTCGCAAAGATGACGACAGATACGAGCTCACATATAAATCGGGCGGTATGATGGTGCGGGAAGAATATAATCTTCTGCTCACAAGAAATGCTTATGAGCACCTGAAAACAAAGATTGACGGACGTCTTATCACAAAAAAGCGTTACATGATTCCCTATGACAAATACACCATTGAACTGGATATTTTCGAAAATGATCTGGAACCCCTGACACTCGCGGAAGTGGAATTTGAAACAGAAGAAGAAGCCAATGCCTTTATCCCACCGGAATGGTTTGGGAAAGACGTGACGTTCTCAGGAATGTATCACAACAGTGCGCTGAGTCAGTTATAAATTATGAAAAGGGACGGTATACACACCGTCCCTTTCGTGATTTTTATGCCTTATCTAAAAATACTTTATAGCCTCTATATGCTTCATAAACATCTGCCTTACTTGTCACTTCCCAAGGAGCATGCATGCTGAGCACTGCCACGCCGCTGTCAATGACTTCCATGCCGTATTTTGCCAGAATATATGCAATTGTTCCACCGCCTCCAAGGTCTACACGCCCAAGTTCTGCGGTTTGGAATCCCACATCTGCACTATCTAAGATATTGCGCAAATGAGCAATGTATTCCGGATTTGCATCATTAGAGCCGCTCTTACCTCTGCTGCCCGTAAACTTATTGAATACAAGTCCTTTCCCGAAATAAGCTACATTTTTCTTTTCAAATGCGCTCTCGTACATCGGGTCAAAAGCCGCACTTACATCGGAAGAAAGCATTTTGGAATTTGTCAGCGTTCTCCTTAATTTTAATTCTGAATAGCTGCCCAATCTGTCCATCACTTCTGCTACCGTATTTTCAAAGAAAAATGACTGCATACCGGTTGCGCCGACACTTCCGATTTCCTCTTTATCAACCAACAGACAGCATGCTGTTTTTTGCAAATCTTTTGCTTCCAACATTGCAAGAAGTGAGGTAAATACACACACTCTGTCATCCTGCCCGTATGCGAGAATCATGCTTCTGTCCATACCGCAGTCACGGGCTTTTCCTGCCGGAACCACTTCCAATTCCGCAGAAAGGAAATCTTCCTCTTCTATGTCATATTTCTCTTTC
>CAZRZV010000040.1:0-12947 GCA_964604665.1 uncultured Faecalimonas sp.
CCGGAATAAATGCGCCACTGAGTCCGCCCACATAAGAAGATGCCATAACACCGCCCTTTTTCACCTGATCGTTCAACATAGCAAGTGCCGCGGTCGTTCCCGGTGCACCAACTCGTTCCAAACCAATCTCTTCCAGAATTTCAGCAATACTGTCACCCACAGCCGGTGTCGGAGCAAGTGATAAGTCAATAATACCAAACGGCACACCAAGTCTTTTAGAAGCTTCTCCTGCAACCAATTGTCCCACACGGGTAATCTTAAACGCTGTCTTTTTAATGGTTTCACAAAGTTGTTCAAACCCTTGTCCGCGAACCTGTGTGATTGCATGTTTTACAACGCCCGGTCCACTGACACCTACGTTAATAATGGTATCAGCTTCTGTTACCCCTAAAAATGCTCCTGCCATAAATGGGTTGTCATCCGGAGCATTACAGAAAATCACTAATTTGGCACAGCCTAAAGAATCTTTATCTGCCGTCGCTTCCGCTGTAGCCTTTACCATCTCACCACACAATTTTACGGCGTCCATGTTGATACCTGTCTTAGTGGAACCCACATTCACAGAACTGCACACTCTGTCGGTTACCGCAAGTGCTTCCGGAATCGAGCGAATCATAGTTTCTTCAGCAGGTGTCATACCTTTGGAAACCAACGCAGAATATCCTCCGATAAAATTCACCCCCACTGCTTTTGCTGCTTCATCAAGTGTCTTTGCAATCGTCACAAAGTCAGCTGAAGTCTTGCACGCAGCAGCGCCTATTAGAGAGATTGGTGTGATTGAAATACGTTTATTTACAATCGGAATTCCATATTCTCTTTCAATATCATTTCCTGTTTTCACAAGGTCTTTCGCAACCGTCGTGATTTTGTTGTAAATCTTTTCATTTAACTTATCCAAATCAGAATCAATACAATCCATCAGACTGATACCAAGCGTGATAGTACGCACATCCAAATTTTCCTCAGAAATCATCTGATTTGTCTCTGTCACCTCATATATGTTAATCATCGCATTTTACCTCTTAATTAAAGTCTGTGCATTTTCTCAAATATTTCTGCTTTTTGACAACGGATTGTTAATCCCATCTCATCTCCGAGCGCTTTTAATTCTCTTGCAATATCCCCAATCTCTTTTGGTGATTTTTCCACATCTGTAATCATCATCATATTAAAATAGCCCTGTACGATGGTCTGCGAGATATCAAGAATATTCACCTGATTTTCAGCAAGATATGTACAAACTTTTGCAATGATTCCCACTGTGTCCTGTCCTAATACCGTAATGATACATTTTTTCATGATGTTACCTCCGTCCTATCTAAATATCTAAAATTTTCGATATTGTATCTCTATTTGCAACCAGTAAAGGTAATTCTTCACCTTTGAATGGAATATCACTCATGGTGACCTCTAATTGAACTGTCTCCTTTGCAAATTCCGCAAAATTATTTTCCTTACTCAGATGCCCCAGCACAATATATTTCAAGTTCTCATGTAGAATATTACAAAGAAGTCTTCCTGTCAACTCATTTGACAAATGTCCCCTGCTTCCAAGGACACGTTGTTTTAAGGAATATGGATACGGCCCGACTTCTACCATATGTACATCGTGGTTTGCCTCCAAGACAACCGCATTTAAATTCTTTAACTGTTCGACTGTATAATCGTCATAAATTCCCAAGTCGGTTGCAATCGCCACGGACTTTGTCTCATTTTCAACACGATACCCCGACGGTTCATATGCATCATGAGAAATTGCAAAAGGCTTCACCTCCATATCGCCGATAAGGAAAGGCTTATCAATGCAAATTTCATGAAACAAACCTTCCGGCATCTTACCGACTGATTTACACTCTGTAATGCCTTGAAGCGTCCCTCTCGTGGCATAGATTGGAATTTCATACTTCCTGCTGAAAACACCTAATCCCTGAATATGGTCCGCATGCTCATGTGTAATTAAAATCCCACTAAGGTCTTCTCCCGTGATTCCAAGTTCAGATAGTCCCTCATCTATTCTTTTTTTACTGATTCCTGTGTCTATTAAAAGATGGGTTTGCCTGCTGCCGACATAAATACAATTGCCGCTACTGCCGCTTGCAATACTGCATAATCTCATCTTAGTTCTCTCCTAGTTCTTTTATCGCATCATCAATTTGTACACAAGTCTTTTCAAACCCGCCGGTATTATCGATGAATCTGTGGCAAAGTTTTCTGTAAACATCCTCTGAAAGTTGTGCTCCGATAATATTTTCAATCTTTTCATCGCTGTAGTTTCTGTTTTCTTTCAGACGTACACGACGAACAGACTCATCCGTGTAAATATACCACAATTCGTCACAAATTTCATTATATTTTTCTTCAATCAAAAGTGCAACCTCTAAAAAGAAAAGATTTACGCCATATAATCTTGCCCGTTCAATTCTGCTTTTTATCTCCTCATTTACAGCGGGATGCATGATTGCATTCAAAACAGACAACTGTGCCTCATTTCCAAACACAATTTCTCCCAGTTTTTTACGATTAATTGTTTTGTCAGCATTCAAAATACCTGTTCCGAAATATCTCACAATCGCCTGATAACACTTTTCACCCGGTTTTTGCAAATCCCATGCCACATGGTCTGCCTGACATACTACCGCATCGTACTTTTCTTCCAAATAGGAAAGCACTCTGCTCTTCCCTGAGCCGATGCCCCCTGTAATTCCTATAATCTTCATCATTTTGCCTCGTACCAATTTTCGCCCATGTTCATGTCTACATCAAGCGGAACAGAAAGACTTGCCGCATGTTCCATCTCATAAGATAAAATTTCTTTTACTTGTTCCACTTCATCTTTGTACGCCTCAATCAACAATTCGTCATGAACCTGCAAAACCAATCGGGACTTCATATTTCGCTCTTTCAAACGCCTGTTTACCCCAATCATTGCAATCTTCATGATATCCGCAGCAGTACCTTGAATCGGCGAATTCATAGCTACACGCTCGCCAAATGCCCGTTGCATAAAGTTACTTGAAGAAAGTTCCGGAACCGGCCTTCTTCTGCCAAAGAGTGTCGTTACATATCCTTTCTCTTTGGCACCTGCCACCGCATCATCCAGAAACTTTTTAATTCCGGGATATGTTTTGAAATAGTTTTCGATATACTGGGCAGCCTCCTTCTTTGAGATACTAAGGTCTTCACTCAGTCCAAAAGAACTGATTCCATATACAATACCAAAATTAACCGCTTTCGCATTTCTGCGCTGCAAATCTGTCACTTCATCAAATGGGATATGAAATACCTGAGATGCTGTGATTTTGTGAATATCCCGCGCTTCTTTATAAGCGTTAATAAGTTGTTCGTCTCCCGAACAATGCGCCAAGATACGAAGTTCAATCTGTGAGTAATCCGCATCTACAAATACATAATCTTGTTCCGGGATAAATACCTTGCGAATCAAACGTCCCAGTTCCATACGCACCGGAATATTTTGAAGGTTCGGTTCCGTACTGCTGATTCTGCCAGTTGCCGTTATGGTTTGATTAAATTTTCCATGGATACGCCCGTCATCCTGAATATAATTAGCCAATCCGTCTGCATAAGTAGATTTTAATTTTGTCAACTGTCTGTATTCCAGAATATCCGCCACTACAGGATAGTCCGGTGCCAATTTATCTAAAATGTCTGCTGATGTAGAATAACCCGTCTTGGTTTTCTTCCCATGTGGCAAACCGAGTTTTTCAAATAGGATGACCCCTAATTGTTTCGGAGAATTGATATTAAACTGCTCACCTGTCTCATCATAAATTTTCTTTTCCACTTCCGCAATGCGTTCGCCAAGCTGTGTTCCATATATTTTCAACGCATCTGCTTCAATCCTGACACCATTTTGCTCCATATCATAAAGCGTAAATACAAGTGGCATCTCAATTTCAAGAAACAGTTTTTCCATCTTAGTTTCTTTTAATTTCGCAGTGAGTTTTTCGTAAGATGCATATGCGGTATATGCCTCATAAAATGCCTTTTGCAGGGAGTCTGTCTTTGCGTCCAGCAAAATATCAAGCTGCTCCCTTGCGATATCCATAAAGTCATAATCATTCTTTAACGGGTTAAGCAAATAGGCTGCCACAATCGCGTCAAAGCAAGCTTCTTCCCGGATTCCGTACAAATATTCAAGTGCGTCTTTTACACCGCAAATAGATATCTTTTTGCCTTGCTCAGCCAAATCTTTCACGATTCCGAGAATATAATCAGCCGACATATCCCCGTCTGTTGTCAGCATATAGATATCATTTTGACTCAATGCAAAACCTACACCTGTAAGACCTGCATCATTGATAAATAACGGCAAAACATTTGTCGTATCTTTATAAAAGGAAATACCGACAACGTCTTTTGCCTTGGCAATCATCGTCTCTGCATCTGCCTTCTGTGTAATCTTTTTAAAGTTATCTTCGATATGATTCGACGGTGCAGACACCTCAAAACGGGATAACAGGTTTTTAAACTGTAACCTCTGGAAATACACATATGCTTCCTCGGTATATAAATCTCCCAATTTTGCTTCTTCCAATTTATAATCAAAGTCTGCATCCACATTAATTGTCGCAAGCACCTTGCTAAGCTGTGCCAAATCATAATGCTCCATAAGTGCTTTGCTTGCACGAGGTGGTTTTATTTCTTCCACATGAGCAAATGCATTTTCTATAGAGCCATAATCTACGATAATCTTTGTAGCTGTTTTCTCTCCTACACTCGGAACGCCAGGAATGTTATCTGATGAATCTCCCATCAATGCTTTCAAATCAATAAATTCTTTCGGAGTTACCTCATAGCGAGCTTTCACATCGATGGCATAGTAATCTTCTACTTCTGTTTTGCCGCCTTTTGTCTTCGGGATACGAATTTTAACTTTTTCGGTCGCCAATTGAAGTAAATCGCGGTCGCCTGAAATGATAGATACGTCCATTCCCATGTTCTCACAACGTTTTGAAAGAGTCCCAAGCAAATCATCTGCCTCTAATCCTGCCTGTTCAATAATCTTAATTCCCATTGCTTTTAAAACTTCTTTCATCACAGGTACCTGTTGACGAAGTTCTTCCATCATCGGTTTTCTTGTGCCTTTGTATTCGGCATACATCTCATGGCGAAATGTCGGTGCATGCACATCAAACGCAACCGTTAAATATTCCGGTTTTTCTTCCTCTAATATTTTGAACATAATATTTAAAAATCCATAAATTGCATTTGTATGAAGCCCTTCCGAATTTGTCAAATCCGGCACTCCGTAAAATGCACGATTTAGGATACTGTGTCCATCAATCAAAACAATCTTATCACTCATATTGTTCTCCTAAAAATAACGTTCTTTTTCAATTCATACTTTAGATAGTATACCACAAAAGAGCAAACAAAAAAAGACTCCAATCCATAAGATTGAAGTCTTTGAATAATAATTAAATATCTACTTCAAAAACACGCGCTGCAATCGGAAGCGGGCATTCAAAAACAAATTGTCCGTCCTGTAATTTCGCAAAAGATTTTGTGTCTTTCAAAGGATATATCTCCTTTAATTCCGAATCTTTCTTGATATATTTAGACAAATCAAAGGTCAAAGTATCCCCGCCACCGTTTTTAAATACTCCGATTCTTATCTTATTTTGGCCTTTTAATCCTAAAACCATATATCCTTTTCGGTAAAGACCCTGTTGCGGATATAAATTTACCGGCAACGCTGTTTGAATAAATTCTTTGCTGTTCTTACTGCATTCAACCGCGTGTTTGATAAGTTCCTGATTCAAACTGTCGCACTTTTCTATATGCCCTGAAATATACATAGTTCCGAAAAGTGCAGAGGCCATATTAAAAGCTGTCTGCTCTCCGTCTGCCATTGAATTCAAAAACTCTTCATCATGAATAAAAGATGAATCAAATCTGTCCTTATAAGGCACCGGATAAGGATATGCCCATATTCCGCATTTTTCAGGCGGAATACATCTTTGCATACCCCATGTCACAGACGGCATATTGAGATAATTTTCCTGGTCGCTGACACTTTGCAGATAAAAATGTGAAAGCGTACCGCTATCACACCGCATAGCACCACTGCCACAGTTCTCAATAATGAGATCCGGCATCTCTTCGTACAGTGAATCTATGAAATCACAAAAAGCTTTGTAATTTTCTATAATACCGATTCCGAAAGAGCGGTCATTATTATTATCACAACCAATACCGAGTGAATGATTGTAATCATTTTTGATATAACGAATTCCAAGACCATACATATAACGGATTCTGTCACGCAGATAATCAACTACCTCTTTGCACATAAAATTCACAAAGCAGCGAGAGCCATTTATTACATGCCCACGACGTCTTAACACTGCATCTTCTGCAATGTTATAAATAGCCGAGTCATCTGTGCAGGTTTCCAGTTCAAACCATATTCCCGGTATCATTCCACGTTCTGAAATATAATTTAAAATTCCCGAAAGTTTATATTTGCCGAATTTACTGTCATCAGGAATCCAGTCCCCAAAAGAACAGCCGTCTTCTTTTACAAACCAACCGTCATCAATACAAAAGACCTCAGCGCCTACCGTTGCGGCAGCATCAATGAGCGGAATAAGTTTTTTATCATCAGGCATCGCCCACAGACAGTTCATAAAATCGTTATAACATACAAGTGGTTTCTGTAATTGTCTGCCATGATTACGCTTGTATTTCAAAAGAGTTTCTATTGCATCATCCACTGTCCCCTCAATCTCACCATAAAGTACAGGTGTGGTGCAGTATGTTTCGCCTTTTTTAAGCGTGATACATGAGCCCAGTGCACCTTCGTGAAGAGAATTGACATCAACTGTGAGTTCCAAAGCATCGGGAAGTCCCTTTGTTCCCAGTTCAATCTCCCACGAAACACCTCCTTGATGTTCAAAGAAATAAGTGATATTGTCTGTTCTGTTTTCTATTAATACAATCGGATAGTATTTACCCGTAGACCAACTTCCTACAGATACAAGCGAATGGGTACAATAAGAAATATCGTGTGCGGAAATAGGATAAAGCCCCAGTTCAGATGGTGTACTTGATACCCACTGCCCTTCCCCCTGCCATACAGAGTGACACTTATGTATACGCACATCCTTATCATAAAAATTTCTTGCAATCCCATCTGCATAAACAGAGCTGATACGGTTCACGGTAATATCCTCGTCAGAAGTATTCACAATCGTATTTCTCTGCCTGATGACACCACTCTCAGTGTCCTTACATATCTCCGGATAAACTGTATATCCATCAAAGATATATTCTCCTGAATCCGTTTTTTCCCCATTAAAATCCAAATGGCAGGAAACTACATCCAACAAATCATTTACAAGTGTCTTAAAATAAACATTCATATGACAAATCTTCCTCCTTTGAAGTCATCTTGGTCTTCAATAATCATATGAATAACTATATCATGAACCGGTTGTGCTCGCAACAGTCAGTTATCGGCAATTGCTTCACAATGACTTATGCCAAGACGTTACTTATCTTTTTAGAATTTTCTCGTATCTCGCCGTAATATACTTTCTATAAAACTTCTTTTGCAAATCTGTAATGTATTCTGTGCTTTCAATCAACTCATATATCTTTTATCAATTCTCGACAAAATACGCTCAAGTGCGGCAGCGCAGTCAGCATTTTCACCAGAAGATATAAAATCATAATAGTTGATTTTTCTGTTATTGATTTTAAGCGCCGATGTCGGGAATTGATATACTCTCGCATTTAGCTCGTTTATAGGCATCTAAATCGTGCTGAAGATACGCCGGTAATCCATACTCATAAGACCGTTCACGCTCAATTTCCATCATCGCGCCTTCAATCAGCATTTCCATAGTCACACCGAGAATTTTTGCCAATTTATAAACTGTTTCAGACGAACACTTTAAAAGATTAGTTTTTCCACTGCAAATATCGCTAAGCGTTGCATGCGGAATGCCGGCATCTATCGCCAATCTATATTTGGTTATATTATTCTTTTTAATCAAATCTTCGATAATCATAGTATCACCACCAATTATAGTATTCGCTATTATTATATCGGCATACCGAAATATTGTCAATTATCTAATACTATTTACTCTTTTCAAATACCATTTATTGCATACATAGTCGAAAAGACAAAAAAATAGTCTCTCAAGCCTAAACTTGAAAGACTATTTATATATCATTCGTGTCCGAAAAAGAACTGGGTAAAAACCAAGGATTTTCAATTATTAGAATCAATTAAATGATGAATCATTTTCTCAGGCTCATCAATAAAAAGCTTTGTTGTTATATAATGCTCAGTTTCATTATATTTCACCTTTTTTGATACACACCTAAAGGTGTGATGAGATACAAAGGCGGTGAATCGCCTTTGATAATATACACGCTAACGCGTGATGATATACCATTGCTTTCGCAATGGATAAAAAAACTCTCGTTCAAAAGAACGAGAGTTTTTTGGGATGTTTGAACTTAATGGCACGAATTTAATGTGTCTGAAAAGTTAAGATTTTCTACTATTTAAATCAATTTTAACACAGAGAACCGTCACCTGTGTCCCATGGGTATGCTATAACAAAAAATCATCTGTTAAAATCAAAATCAATATGCTTTACAAACTCTTTTGCTTGAAGCATTGCTCCCATTCTGTTAGGATGTACTCTATCCCATGCTAATTTGGAAGAATGTTGGATTTTACAGAAATCTTCAAATGTTTTTTGAAAATCCACAAAATATAGTGAATACTTCTTTGCAAGTTTTTTGCATATTTCTACATATTCGTCCATTCGCTTACGCATATAATCCTCTTTATTTACTTCAATATAATATGGCGAAATAATAAAAATTCCCTTTACCTTATCTTTAATTTTTAATATCATCTCTTCCATATTTGATTCATACTCTTGAGGCATCACTGCAACCTCAGGAATTGCCGGAACATCAAATTGACGCCATACATCATTGATACCGATACATATAGATACCCAGTCAGGCTTTAAATCAACAACATCTCTGTCGAATCTCGCCGCAAGGTCACGACTTGTGTTGCCGCTAATTCCACTATTTGTTACGCGAATATTAAGTTCGGGATACCAAGCGGTCAGTAAATTTTCAATCTCTCTAACATATCCATTTCCGAGGCTTTCAAAAAGCCCCTCGCCAACAGGATTTGCACTTCCCATATCCGTTACCGAATCGCCTGCAAATACAATTCTATCTCCATTTTCAAACAACATCGCCTATTCGCTCCTTTATATGAAAATCTCATTATAAAAAATCGACAAATCTACCGAAAGATTTGTCGATTTTTTTGATGCCGGCAGCGGGACTTGAACCCGCACGTGGTTGCCCACAACAGATTTTGAGTCTGCCTCGTCTGCCATTCCGACACGCCGGCACATTTGAAACACAATGTGCTTCAAACGACTTGTTTATAATATCGTAAACCTAATCAAAAGTCAACCACTTTTTTTGACTATTTACAAAGTTTTTTCCCAATATCAAAACAATCAAATGTGGCAAAATAGTCAGCCGGCGTTTCTGCACGACGAATTAATTTCGTTGTTCCGTCTTCCTTCAACAGAATCTCAGCTGATTTCAATTTACCGTTATAATTATAGCCCATAGAAAATCCATGTGCTCCTGTATCATGGATGACTAAAAGGTCACCGATTTCAATCTTCGGAAGCATCCTGTCTACTGCAAACTTATCATTATTTTCACAGAGAGAACCGGTCACATCATACATATGGTCGCAAGGTTCATTTTCCTTGCCCATGACAGTAATATGATGATATGCCCCATACATCGCAGGGCGCATTAAGTTCACAGCACAGGCATCACAGCCGATATACTCTTTGTGTGTATGCTTCTCATGAATTGCTCTTGTCACAAGACATCCGTATGGTCCCATCATATAACGTCCAAGTTCTGTATAGATAGCCACATCTCCCATACCGGCAGGCACAAGTACTTCTTCATATACTTTTCTTACACTTTCTCCGATTGCATAGATATCATTTGGTTCCTGGTCAGGTCTATAAGGAATGCCTATTCCACCTGATAAATTGATAAACTTGATGTGTACTCCGGTCTCTTTTTGCAGTTTGACTGCTACTTCAAATAATATCTTCGCAAGCATCGGATAATACTCATTCGTCACAGTATTGCTGGCGAGAAAAGCATGTATACCGAATTCTTTCGCTCCTTTTGATTTTAACACTTTGAATGCTTCAAACAACTGCTCTGTTGTCATACCATACTTGGCATCACCCGGATTATCCATAATATCATTGCTGATTTTGAACAGTCCACCTGGATTGTAACGGCAACTAATTGTCTCAGGAATATGGCCGATTGTCTTTTCCAGAAAATCAATATGTGTAAAATCATCCAAGTTAATGATTGCTCCTAATTTGTCCGCATATGCAAAATCTTTCGCCGGAGTTGCATTGGATGAAAACATAATATCTTCTCCCACTGCTCCTATTGCCTCGGAAAGCATCAATTCTGTATATGATGAACAATCGCAACCACAACCATATTCTCTTAAAATCTCGATTAAATAAGGATTTGGGGTTGCCTTTACTGCAAAATATTCTTTATAACCTTTATTCCAAGAAAACGCTTCCTGCAAAGCCTTCACATTTTGTCTAATCCCCTTTTCATCATATAAATGAAACGGCGTCGGATATTCTTTTGTAATTTGTTCTAATTGTTCTTTTGTAACGAACGGTACTTTATTCATAATCTTTCTCCCTTCGTAAATTATACTCAGAACTTTACCACGATACTGAAAAATAGGCAAGTAAGAATATTAAAAAAGGTATAACGCTGATATGCTTCTCTCTTAAAAGTTTATTTTTAATCCGCCGTTGCAGTTTCTCTCTGCTGCTCCAGTGCCTCTGCAATCGCCACAGCCACATATGAGGCAAAACCATGGTCGCGGCTCTTGTATCCGCTTCTGTGTTCCCACAATGTCCCGCTCTCCTGTGCCATAGGCAGAAAATATTCCTTGACTTCCTCCAGTAGTTTTTACGGCATCCGCCATTTCAAAAGCAGTTCAATTCTCAGATAGATACCTGGCAGAAGATCCGCCGTGCCAAAACGCAAAGCATAATACTGCGTTACCTCGGAAAGTTCCTCCGTGTTTACAAGATAACCCATGCCACAGATTGTCAGTTCTTTAGTATTCTCCAGCAAAAACAACGTATCCACTGCCGCAAAGCCGTGTGCTTTTCTGGCAGGACCAAAGTGAAGTAGTTTCCCATCGCAGAATACTTGATAAAAGCTGGCACCTGCAATACGAAGAATGCCTTTTCCCTTTTCATGCGTCAAGTCGCACACCAGCTCCACACAACAATTGACTGTTTTCTCGCATCATTACACCCTTCTTTTATCTGTCCTTATTAACATTCTGCTTTGCAGCTATATAGATGTCTACCGCCGCATACACTTTCCTTTTTGCCGTCCGGCAATTCCACTTCCGCTATGGTTCCCTCAGGAACCTCAATTTCAAACATTACGCTTTCGTCTTTGTAATACCAATTGCTTGATACCCGACCTGCGCGTGAGTCAATGCCGGCATTGAGAAAACCAAGACGTTTATCCGGTTTTGGCTGCACCGATATATGCTTATAACCTACTCCGTCCTCAAGCACCTGAATTCCTGCCGCCACACCGAAAATCCAATCGTAAACCGAACCGTAAGCATAATGATTATATGAGTTCATCTCATCGCTCCAGAAACTGCCGTCTTCTTAGATTCCGTCCCAATGCTCCCACATTGTGGTTGCTCCTTGATTCACCGAAAAAAGCCATGAAGGCGCTTTTTCCTGAAGCAGTAAATTGTAGGCAATATCATTTCTGCCCACCTCTGACAGCGCATGCAACAGATACGGCGTACCCACAAATCCTGTTGTCAAACGCATACCGTTCTCCTCTATCATGGCTACAAGTTCTTCTCCTGCTTTTTTCCTGTCATCACTAACGGTATTAAAGCGCTTACCATACTTTCTCAAAAACATATTAAAGCTTACTGTACAGGTGGAAAGTTAGTAGACAATTCTCTTGCGTTTACCGGAGCAATTGCGCTAAATACGATTGCAAATATGCATGCCGACTTTATGTTTTTTTCTTCTCAGGGTCTGACCGCAGCTGGAAATATAACCGACTTTTCGGAAGCGGAAACGCAAGTGCGCCAAGCTATGCTTGCACATGCCAGCAAGCGATATTTTCTCTGTGACAGTTCAAAAATTGGAAAAACATACCTGTTTCATGTATGCAATACGGATGAACTTGACGATGTATTCTGTGACCAGCCATTTACACTTCCAACGTCGACTGGCAAGCCGCATGACTAGAGCGAATTCATAGCACGCAACAAAAAAAGAAGCAAACCTTATGATTTGCTTCTTTCATGTTTGTTGTTGTGCGTCTGTATAATTTGAATAACTTTAAACTATTTTCTTAATCCTAATCTTTCAATCAAAGAACGATATCTTTCGATATCAGTTTTCTTTAAGTAAGCAAGAAGTCCTCTTCTTTGACCTACCATTTTAAGAAGTCCTCTTCTTGAATGGTGATCCTTAGGATTTGCTTTAAAGTGTTCTGTCAACTCGTTGATTCTTGCTGTAAGTATAGCTACCTGTACTTCCGGTGAACCTGTGTCGCCTTCAGTTCTGGCATACTCAGCCATGATTGCTTGTTTCTTTTCTTTCGAAATCATTTTTTGTTCCTCCTATTTCTTTCATAATCGCCTGATATTAAGTAATGGTTGGAGTTTCCAATTACCGAACATCGGCTTTAACCTTGATGATTGTATCATAAGATTGTGGCAGTGTCAAATAATTTTTTAACAACTCCATAATCATACTAGAAAGACAAAGTAAATTCCAGTTCATATACCCATACTAGATTTAAGTCTG
>CAZRZV010000041.1:0-12737 GCA_964604665.1 uncultured Faecalimonas sp.
ATGTGAGAAGCACAGATGAATATAAGAACGGTCATATTGAAAATGCTATAAACGCGCCGTATACGGAAATACATGTTGTCATATCGAGTATTGTTCCTAATAAAGAGCAAGATATTATAGTTTATTGTACAACAGGTAAACGCAGCAGTCAGGCAAAATGTACTCTTGATTATATAGGATATAAGAATGTGTACTATCTTGGAGGTATTGAATTATAACAGAAAGGTAAAGCAAAAACGGTAAAAGAATTATTTCCGGACGGAATGCCGATTGACGATTGGTTTTATGATACACACATTCCGAACTTATCGGAATTGGTGAAACAGTATGTATTAACCGATTATAATATTTTTGATGATGGTAAAATATATACGGAGAAAATGCAGACGGTATTGACGGGTTTACAATGTGCGGTAATGGAACGAAAAATGTACAAACAAGGATGGACAACGTCCGCGTCTTGTATATATTTCCAATTGCAAAAATGTATTAATTGCAAATCTGAATATGCAAAATTCGCATTACTGGACAAATCATATTTATAAAAGCAATCATGTAAAATATCTGAGCTGTCACATTTTTTCTCCTGCTGAACCGACACAAGCGCCAAGTACAGATGCCATTGATATTGACGTTTGTTCTGATTTTCTGGTGAGGAATTGTTATTTAGAAGTAAATGATGATGCAATTGTTTTAAAAGAAGGAAAGGGACCGTGGTCAGACGGTCCCTTATCCTTTCTATTTGCATTCAGCAATAAAAAGCAGCAAATCTATCATAAAGAATGGAAAGATGATAAACTGAATGATAATCCATAACATCAATGTGATTCCGAAGATTATTCCCAATATGTATCCAAGTTTTTTTATTTATCAAAACCAACACAGTTGCTACAACATTTGTTACACCATTCACAAGGATTAACTTAATCCATAAAAAGAAATAGTCTTGAAACAAAACGTCTGCGATTGGTAACACTTGAAAATACGGTAACATTGATTGCAAATTAAAATCTTATATTATTCCTTCATATATTTTTCTTTCACCATGAAATATGCAATCATCATACCTATCACTGAAAACATTGTTCCTAATATCACAAGGATGAAATAAGGAGAATTTTGTTCAAGAAATAGGAATGGAACTCCTAATAGTTCAAAAATGATTCCCAATACAAACCATATCATTGCAACGGCATGATTATATTTTTCTATATTCTTCTGTAGTATCGCAGGAGGCTCGGCGCCCGTGAAAAAACCAACCGCCTTATCGGCTTTCCAAGTTACGACTCCAATAACCCCAAAAATCAATACAACAATTGACCAAATTACAAAACCAATGATCATAGATTTCCTCCTACGAAGACTACTTTTTATAGCCCTCATTTTTAATATCAAATTCTCTTATTTATCTGCATCATACTTGATTTCCTTACCCTCCAGCCTCCACTGTCTAAACTCCGCCGAAGCTGACAAAGGCAAATCAGATGAAAAATTGAGCACCGTATTCTACATAATGACTGTCTTTTTCGATATGCTTTAATCCAAAACCATTTTTGCTGCCCCATAAATACCTGCATCATTTCCCAAGGTAGCAAGTGCAAATTTGACATTTTTATTTGCAAAGAACGCTCTATCCATATATGGTTCTCGGATATAATCAAAAAGCACCTCTCCCGCTTTTGAGACGCCACCACCAATGACAATAATAGATGGGTCTAATATGGTTGTAACAATCGTTAAGGCATGTCCCAGATATCTGCCGAATATTTTTGCGACTTCTATCGCCGCTGCATCTCCTTCTTTCACAGCATCAAATACATCCTTTGCCGTTACCGTCTCGGCATTCAAAACAGTGCTTTCTTTATACTCTGCCAGAACTTTCTTTGCAATGCGAACAATACCGGTAGCGGAAGCATATTGTTCTAAACATCCTGTTTTGCCACAGCCACACTTTTCAGTCTCATTCGGTTCAATAAATACATGTCCAATCTCTCCCCCGGCGCCATTCACACCGGTTAAGATTTTACCATCTACAATGATTCCACCGCCAACACCGGTTCCCAAAGTAACCATGACCATATTTTTATTGCCGGCACCGCCGCCCTGCCACATCTCACCTAAGGCTGCAACGTTAGCATCATTTCCAACTTTCACTTTCAGACCGGTTAACTCTTCCAGTTCGCCTTTAACAGGCTTATTATTCCATCCTAGGTTCGCCGCCTGTCTTACTACACCGTCTTCTGCAACCGGTGCAGGGACACCGACTCCGACTCCGACTATCTCTGATTTTTCAATTTTATATTCTTCCAACTTTCCGTGTATTGCCTCTGCAATATCCGGGAGAACTTCACTACTGCCATTACCTTTTCTTGTGATAATCTCCCATTTATCAACAACAGTGCCGTCCTCCTGAAAAAGCCCCATTTTAACTGTTGTACCTCCAATATCTACTCCAAAACAAAACATTCCTTTTCCCTCCACTATTCTTTATGTTGCGTTAAACTCTGCTGAAATCTTCTATATAATTCTTGTGCGGCATTATAGCCCATTTGTTTCTGTCTGTGATTAATCGCCGCAGATTCTACGATAATTGCCACATTACGTCCCGGTCTAATCGGAATTGAATGACAAACCACCTGATTTCCTAAAAACTCTGTATAATTTTCTTCCAATCCCAATCGGTCGTACTCTTTGTTCTTGTCCCATTCTTCCAATGTGATAACCAAGTCTATCGCCTGTGTTTCCTTTACACTTTGAACTCCAAACAAGGTCTTTACATCAACGATTCCAATTCCTCGAATCTCAATCAGATGTTTCGTAATGCTCGGTGCAGAACCGACCAAGGTATCATCGCTGACTCTCTTGATTTCCACCACATCATCTGTAACAAGACGATGTCCGCGCTTAATCAATTCCAATGCCGCCTCGCTCTTACCAATACCGCTTTCTCCGCGAATCAAAACCCCTACACCATAAACATCCACTAACACTCCATGAATAGAAATGCATGGTGCCAATTGCACATTCAACCATCTGATTAATTCTGCCTGAAATGATGATGTAGTCTTGTCCGTAGAAAATACCGGTGTGCCTGCCTCATTTGCCTGTCTGAGCAGTTCCTCATCAGGCAGAATCTGTGTCGTAAAAACCAAGCAGGGAATCCCATAAGAAAGTAATTCATGATACACTTCCCGCTTGCGCTCAACCGACAAAGTCTGCAAATAAGTATATTCTACATATCCGATAATCTGTATACGGACAGAATCAAAATGATCGAAATATCCGGTCAGCTGCAATGCCGGTCGATTGACATCCGGAACACTGATTTCTTTTTCTGCTAAATCAATATCCGGTGTGAGATTTTTCAAATTCATCTTCTCTATCACTTGGGTAAGCTTTACTGTTGCCATATTTCTCCCTCTCATCGACTATTTTTCACTATTATACCACTAATGAAAAAAACTGTACACTTCCTTTGCAGATTTTTCATTCATAGCCGGCAATAATTTTAACTCATCTACCGTTGCATTTTTAATCTCATCTATATTTGCAAAATGCTTCATGAGCGCCTTGCGCCTGGAAGGTCCGATTCCCGGAATCTCGTCCAGCACGGAATGCACCTGCCCCTGACTACGCAGTCTCCTGTGAAATTCAATTGCAAATCTATGAGCCTCATCCTGAATGCGTGTAATCAGTTTAAATCCTTCTGAGCGTCGGTCTATTGGAATTTCCACATTGTTGTAGTACAACCCTCTGGTTCTGTGGGAATCGTCTTTCACCATGCCACAGACAGGTATCTGCAAATTTAATTTCTCAAGCACTGCCAATGCGATATTTACCTGTCCTCTTCCCCCATCCATGAGAATCAAATCCGGAAATGCCGTAAATTTTCCCACGGTATCTTCATTTTCCAGTTCTTCCAAGCCATGACTGAATCGTCTGGTAAGGACTTCTTCCATACTGGCATAATCATCCGGTCCTTGCACACTTTTGATTTTAAATTTGCGGTAATCGCTGCGCTTTGGTTTTCCCTTCTCATACACAACCATGGAACCTACCGATGAAAAACCACTCGTATTAGAAATATCAAATGCTTCCATACGGACAATCCCGGATAGTCCCAAAAGCTTCTCAATCTCTTTTACCGCGCCGATTGTTCGTCCTTCTTCCCGTTTTAAACGTTCTTTATCTGTATTTAAAACCATCTCGGCATTCGTCTTTGCAAGCTCTACCAGTTTCTCTTTTTCACCTTTTTTCGGCACTCTGATATGCACACGATGCTCTTTCTTTCTCGAAAGCCATTGTTCCAGAAGTTCCTGTTCGTCAATCTCTTCCTGCAACATCAATTCCGACGGGATAAATGGTGTTCCTGCATAAAACTGCTTTATAAAACTCTCTAAAATCTTACTTTCAGAGTCTTCAGACGCATTTCGAAGGAAGAAATGATCTCGTCCAATCAACCTGCCGCCTCGAATAAAAAAGACTTGCACCACGGCATCTTCTGCATCTTTTGCCACGGCAAGAATATCTCTGTCCTCTCCTCTGCTATCTGTAATCTTCTGCTTTTGTGCAATCTGTTTCACGCTGTTTAACAGTTCCCGATATTCAAGCGCCTTTTCAAACTCCATATTCTCAGAAGTTTCCTGCATCTTCTGTGTCAAATCCTTCAAAATCGTATCATAATGTCCACTCAGAAAACGAATCGCCTCATCTATGGATTTCCGATACTCATCTTCGGAAATGTACTGCTGGCACGGTGCGTTGCATTGCTTGATATGGTAATTCAGACATGGTCTTTCTTTTCCAATATCCTTTGGCAGATTTCGATTACAGTTGCGAATATGATACAGTTTACGAATCAAATCAATCGTATCCTTCACTGCCGTTGTACTGGTATATGGTCCAAAATATCTGGCTTTATCCTTCTCCATCTTTCTGGCAAGCATAACGCGCGGATATGCCTCATTTACAGTCACTTTAATAAATGGATACCCTTTATCATCCATAAGCATTGTATTGTATTTTGGTCGATGCTCTTTGATTAAATTACATTCTAAAACCAATGCTTCCATTTCAGAATCGGTCACAATATATTCAAAGCGTCTGATGTGCGTCACCATTTGTTCAATTTTTGCACCTTTGTTTCTACTCGTCTGAAAATATTGTCTTACCCGATTTTTTAAACTGATTGCTTTACCAACATAAATAATCTGGTCCTTCTCATCGTGCATAAGATAGACACCCGGTTTCGCAGGAAGCTTTTTTAATTCTTCTTCAATATGAAACATATTTGTACTCCTTTTGTACAATAACTGAATCCATTATAGCATAAAAAAGAGGCAGCCGTCATCGTCTGCCTCCAAAAATATTATTCTTCTTCAAAATCTGTCTCAGGAAGTCTTTCTAAGTCTTCGCTTACAACTTCTGTTCCCCGTACTTTATGGAAAATTTCCATAAATTCTTTTCCGGTTATCGTTTCCTTTTCAATTAAGAAATCGGCAATCTTATCCATAGCCTCCCGGTTCTCTGACAACAGACGTTTTGCTTCCTCGTATGCATCTTTTAACATCTGCATAACCTCTTTATCAATCTCTCCTGCTGTTTCTTCACCGCAATTCAAGACTGCACGGCCATCCAGATATTTGTGTTGCACAGACTCTAATCCCATAAGACCGAACTTTTCTGACATACCATACTGAGTCACCATGGAACGTGCAAGTTGTGTGGCACGTTCAATATCATTGGATGCCCCTGTCGTAACTGTATCAAATACAATTTCTTCAGCCGCACGTCCTGCAAGAAGCCCTACGAGCATTGCATCCAATTCGCTCTTGGTATTGAGGAACTTTTCTTCCTCCGGTGTCTGCATAACATATCCTAAAGCTCCCATGGTTCTCGGAACAATCGTAATCTTCTGTACCGGCTCTGCATCTTTTTGAAGTGCGCTCACCAGTGCATGACCAACCTCATGGTATGAAACAATACGACGCTCCTCTGCATTCATAATGCGGTCTTTCTTTTCTTTTCCTACCAGAACCACTTCTACCGCCTCAAACAAATCTTTTTGCGATACAACATGTCTTCCGTTTTTCACGGCCGTAATTGCAGCCTCATTAATCATATTTGCCAAGTCAGAGCCTACCGCACCCGATGTAGCAAGTGCAATTGCCTCCAAATCAACCGTTTCGTCCATTCTTACATCTTTTGCATGTACTTTCAGAACATCAATACGACCTCGAAGATCCGGCTTGTCTACAATAATTCTTCTATCAAAACGTCCCGGACGAAGAAGCGCCGGGTCCAAAACTTCCGGTCTGTTCGTTGCTGCCAGTAAAAGTAACCCCTTATCCGTCGAAAATCCATCCATTTCTGAAAGCAGCTGATTCAAAGTCTGCTCACGTTCATCGTTGCTTCCCATCGCATTGTCACGGCTCTTTCCGATAGCATCAATCTCATCGATAAATATAATACAAGGAGCCATTGACTGTGCCTGCTTAAATAAATCACGCACCCTGGATGCACCGACACCCACGTACATTTCTACAAATTCAGAACCCGACAATGAAAAGAACGGTACCTTTGCCTCACCTGCAACCGCCTTCGCAAGCAACGTCTTACCTGTTCCCGGAGGACCTACCAATAATGCACCCTTTGGTAACTTCGCTCCGATTTCCGTATACTTCTTTGGATTGTGTAAGAAATCAACTACTTCCTGCAAAGACTCCTTTGCCTCATCCTGTCCTGCGACATCTTTGAAGGTCACTCCAGTCTCCTGTTCCACATACATTTTGGCATTGCTCTTTCCAACACCCATCACTCCACTCTTGCTCACTCTTTTCATCAGAAAGCTCATAAACATGAAAATCAAGCCGAATGGGAGAATGAATGTCAGAACAAAATTCCAAAATACAGCTGATGCGGTATCCGGAATCTTCGCCCCATATTTTACTTCTGCTTTATTCAACCGTTCTGTCAGGGTCTCGTCTTCTATGACACCCGTGTAATAGGTGACCTGAATGTTGTTCAAAATCCCTTTCTTACCTTCCTCTTCTTTCGGAATAATTGTATACCGTTGACTTTCAAAGATAACCTCTTTGACTTTTCCTTCCTCAACCATATTCAGGAACTCACTGTAACTGATTTCTTTCTTCGTCACATCGTCCGAAAGTTGAAGCATACCAAAAACCAAAAAAATGGTTGTTATCGTTGTAATTGCAACCAGAATCCAACCTTGCTTTTTCCCTTTATTATCATTTTTATTATTTCTATTTGGGTTGTTATCCATCTTTATCCTCCTAGGTACTACTTCCTCTTATTATAATTATTGGTTCTCCATAAATCAATAAAAACATTCTAAATTTTCTATTAGGACTAGATAAAGTCATACATTTTGTAGTATACTGTTAATTGGTTTAATTATTCAGGAGGAAACGACTTATGAAAATAGGATTTGATAACGAAAAATACCTCAAAATGCAATCTGAGCACATTCGCGAAAGAATTGGCCAGTTTGATAACAAATTATATCTGGAATTTGGCGGCAAATTATTTGATGACTTTCATGCTGCCAGAGTATTACCGGGTTTCGCTCCTGACAGCAAACTGAAACTGTTAATGCAATTATCCGACCAAGCTGAAATCGTAATTGTAATTAGCGCAGGAGATATTGAAAAAAATAAGGTTCGCGGCGATCTTGGCATTACATATGATTCTGACGTGTTGCGACTGATTGATTCTTTTGAAGGACGCGGACTGTTCTTTGGAAGCGTTGTCATCACACAATATGCAGGTCAAAACAGCGCCAACCTATTTAAAGCCCGTTTACAAAAACTGGGAATCAAAGTATATACACATTACTGTATTGAAGGTTATCCTTCTAATATTCCTCTCATTGTCAGCGATGATGGTTTCGGAAAGAATGACTATATAGAAACAACCAGACCATTGGTAATTATTACTGCTCCCGGACCGGGAAGTGGAAAGATGGCAACCTGCCTCTCACAATTATATCATGAACATAAACGTGGCGTTCGCGCAGGTTATGCAAAATTCGAAACATTTCCGATATGGAATATTCCATTAAAACATCCTGTGAACTTAGCATATGAGGCGGCCACGGCAGATTTGAATGATGTCAACATGATTGACCCATTCCACTTAGAAGCATACGGCGTCACAACCGTAAACTACAATCGTGACGTTGAAATATTCCCTGTGTTAGATGCCATTTTTGAACGTATCTACGGCGAAAATCCGTACAAATCACCTACAGACATGGGCGTGAATATGGCAGGCAATTGCATTTGCGATGATGAAGTATGCAAAACTGCTTCCAACCAAGAAATTATCCGCAGATATTATGCCGCATTAAACGGTCTCGTAAACGGAACTTCACAAGAGGAAGAAGCATACAAAATCGAATTGTTAATGAAGCAGGCTCATATTACTTTGGATGACCGCAAAGTCGTAAGCGTCGCTTTGAAAAAAGCCGAAGAAACCGGCGCCCCTGCTGCGGCATTGGAACTTCCTGACGGAAAGATTATCACCGGAAAAACAACGCCACTGCTTGGACCTTCCTCCGCATTACTTTTAAATGCGCTGAAGACACTGGCTGAATTAGATGATGACTTACATCTCATCTCTCCAACCGTAATTGAGCCGATACAAAAACTTAAAATTGATTATCTCGGAAGCAAAAATCCGAGACTTCATACAGATGAAGTCTTGATTGCTCTTTCCATTTGTGCGGCGACAGACAAGAACGCACGGCTTGCACTGGAACAGATTCCAAAATTAGCCGGCTGTCAGGCTCACACATCCGTAATGCTTTCTTCCGTAGACATCAAACAATTTAAGCGTTTGCATATTCAGTTGACATCCGAGCCTAAATATGAAAACAAAAGAATATATCATTAAAAATAACGGTTCAAAAATAAATGTTGGGGTGGAGAATGAAAACTGATTTTCTAGATGCGGAAAAATTGTGCTTTCAACTCCCAAAAATTGCACAATTTTCATGTTTTTGTCCATATAAAGGCGAATTTTTTCTATATAGAAAACATCTCCCGTGATGGGCAAATGGTCTGCCGCCAAACGCAATAATGGGGCGGAATTCTAATGAATCCCACCCCAACTATTGACTTAGAGCCTGTTTATCCCTGCAATCCTCTTGATTGTCTATCCATATCTTCAATCACGATATCGTAAATTTCTCCCAATGTGGAACAATATTCTAATACTTTCCATGGTTCATTCGTATGAAAATGTATTTTAATAAGCTCCTCGTCGCCGACCGCCAATAAGCAGTCTCCTTTTAAATGAGTTACAAAATATTCATTTATGGTGTCCTCGTCAAGATTTTCACCTTCAATTAATAATTGCACATCATACTTAAACCCTAACATCCCTTTCCTCCAAAACTACAGTTTATTGATTATAATATTTATTCCTTTAAAAAATGCTTTTGCACCGCCATGTAAACAATCATAATACCTATCCCAAAAACATAGCGCCTAATATCGTAATAACAAAGTATGGCGAATTTTGTTCACAAAAGAACAGCGGAAGTCCGAGCATATCAAAAATTACAGCGTAGGAAAACCAAATGCAACTTTCCTTCTATTTCTTTGAAATCGAAATCGATGAGACAACGGCATACACAAGTGTCACTGCAATCACGCCCCACGATACATATGCAAATAGCATCATTTCAAAACAAACTTCCAACAACATACATAACCACATGATAGCAAGTAGCAAAAATACAACGGCTGATTGTCTGTAATGAGGACTTTTATCCATTGTTTCCCGTTCTTCTTTTGATGCGTACAAATAGGCGTTATTGAAAAGAAGTCCTTTTTGTCTAAATTGCAAAAAACTAATAATTCCACAGCCAATCGCAAACAGTGATAACATTACAATTACAGCAATCTTCATAAGTAATACCTCCTTGGGACAGAAATGCTTTTTGCCCTGAATACTCCAAAACAAATATATCCGATGATTCGTTGTACCGATGTGGAACGTACCACATATTTCTCTGAGGTTGTCATTTAATCTTCTCCGTTTTTATCTATTTTATTTTCAATCTTACTGGCTACAATACAAATTATAATCGTAATAAGCATATCCGGCAAGGTATTTCCGACAACAATATCTACTCGCATCAACAATCTGTAAAGGACAAAGCCGATGAGCCAAATAATTAGATTTTGGATGTTGAACGAATCGGTCTCCTTGTTTTTCTTCAAGATGAAGAAGTCTGCAATCTGTATGGCAATCATCGGTGCAAATACAGAACCGATAAAGTACAGAAAGTCGGTGATATCCGTAAGCGGCAGAAAAATTGCTCCTACAGTGCCGATTACAGTCACGACTACTGCGACCCATTTCCCATTGAACTTCGACGATAGTGATTCGCTTGAAATACCGGCAGAGTAGGCATCAAGGAAAGTGGTTGTAACAGTAGAAAATACGATAATCAAAAGACCTGCAATACCAAGACCTGCCTTTACCATAATTTGAGCAATGTCCGATTCTCCGGTAAAGATAGCTGCACCCATACCGATTACATACATCCAACAGCTCACGACACCGTATATGATTGCGCTGACAGCCGTAGCCTTGACAGGTTTCTCTGCTTCTCTTGTATAATCACTAATCAAAGGAAGCCAAGACAGAGGCATTGCGACAGATAATTCCACCGCTACACCAAAACTCATACTTTCATCACCGATACTATGCATTGTCCCATTTCCAAAGATAACAAAACTAAGAATAACCGTCAAAATAAATAGCGCCGTCATTGCAACAGTATTTACCTTACCAAGATTTTTGATACCAATCATGAGCCAGAGCACAATTAACGCCCCGATTACAATACACCAAATCCCATTTTCCACGTCAAAAATACCATTTACCGCGAGTGCTCCATCATAAATCATAATAGCCGTCCAACCAACAAGCTGGATAATATTCAGCACAGAGAACAGCAAAGCCCCCTTGTTCCCGAAACTCATCTTGGCAGTTTCCATCGCACTTTTGCGCACCTTACCACCGATAAGTCCCGCAAAGAAAAGCATCGTGCATCCAATGATATGTCCTATTAGGATTGCCAGCAAGCCTCTGGTTAAGCCAAGAGGTGCAAAATAGGTACCGGTCAGAATCTCCGCAATGGAAACTGCAGCTCCAAACCAAATGAGCCCGTTTTCAAAAACAGATGTGCGTTTTTCTTCCATTTTACTCTGCCTCCTTTGCATATTTGCCCTGCAAATCAAAATTGTGTTGCATAGGTCCTGAGCCTTGTCCCAAGTCAAGCTGTGCGGCAAGCGCATCGGAAATATACTCCTTAGCCAGCCGGACAGACACGGCAAGTTCATAGCCTTTTGCAAGGTTAGAAGCAATGGCAGAAGAAAGAGTACATCCTGTACCGTGCGTGTTAGGATTGTGGATTCGTTTACCCTCAAACCATACCGCTTCACCATTATCATATAGTAAGTCATTGGCATCGTTTACGCTGTGACCGCCTTTGAGGAGAACGGCACAACCGTATGTATCGCCGATAAATTTTGCTGCGGAAACCATATCTTCTTTGCTTTCAACCGTCATTCCCGAAAGTACCTGCGCTTCAGGGATATTCGGTGTAACAAGTACTGCTATAGGCAAAAGTTCCTCAATCAAGGTCTGTACCGCATCGGTTTTCATTAAGGAAGAACCGCTGGTTGCAACCATAACAGGGTCTACTACCACATTTTTTGCCTGATAGTGTCTGAGTTTGTCTGAAATCACACAAATCAATTCTGAAGAAGATACCATGCCGATTTTAACCGCATCGGGAAAAATATCCTCAAATATTGCATCAAGCTGTTCACCTAAAAATTCAGGTGTAGTTTCCTGTATCGCTCTTACGCCGGTCGTGTTCTGTGCCGTCAGTGCTGTGATTGCACTCATAGCATAAACCCCATTCATTGTCATTGTTTTTAAATCTGCTTGAATACCGGCGCCTCCACTGCAATCGCTTCCTGCAATGGTCAATGCTGTTTTAAGTTTCATAAAAATACTCCTTTCGTTTTTCAGTATCGTTTTGTATAGCGGTATAAGGTGGTGCCCCCAATGTACCGCTTGAAAAGTTCTCAGGAAAACAAAAAGGAAGCTACCGATTGATAACTTCCTAAAGCGCTTTGTTATTCCCAATATCCTTGTATCAGTCGTCCCTACGTTGGCATTATCCAAATCAGGTTTTCGGTCGAAGGTGATACCTTCCTCTCAGCCTGTCACACAAGCTCCCATTGATTAAATTTTTGCTTATTATATACCCATTGTAATAAAATTACAAGAGAATTTAGTATTTGAATTATTTTTTTTGTTTGACAAATCTTTGCAAGTATCTAATATTATTTCCTTTAAAATTTCTTGATTATCTATATCATCTACTAAGTACATAAGTTTAGCACCATCATAAGGTATAGATTCTTGCATATTATATTTTTTATTACTTTCAACTATTTTAACAAGTAGTCTATCATCATAGATACCACCAAATAAAATATGATTGTAGTAAAGCAAGTATTCTCCCATCATTGATTTACAAGTAATATTGTCTAGTAGATTTAATTGTTCTAATACAAAATCCTTATAACCTTTTGTAGTAGCCATACTGTCATCTCACTTTCAAATTGTAGTTTATATAACTTCTTTTCTATGATTTAAGTGTATTCCTATATGTCCGATTCCTAGTA
>CAZRZV010000042.1:0-12508 GCA_964604665.1 uncultured Faecalimonas sp.
GGGAGACAAGTGCGAAAAGTATTGACATTTTCTAAAAAAAATATAAAATATAGAAGAGTCCGTAGAGATGGTACACAGGAGGAAAATGAATTGATGAAAAGATGGTTTGTTTTTTTAGTGTTAATATGTATATGTCTCTTTACATTTACTGCATGTAAAAAGAAAGATACGAAACCGAAAGCAGAGACAGAAATCGAAAATGAGGAGAAGAAGTATAAATTCGGTTTCAGTTGTCTGGAAATAGAAGGCAATGAATATTATGAAGTGTTGGAAAAATCGTTGCGGGACAACGTGGAGGCAGCCGGACATACGCTTGTCACAAAGGATGCGAAAAAGGACATAACACTTCAAAGTCAGCAAATAGATGAATTTATAGCAGAGGGAATTGATGTTGTTTTTTTGATTCCGGTTGATTTGGTTGCAATAGAGCCTGCATTAGATCGTTTGAATGAAGCAGGAATTATCGTTGTGAATGTGGATTCCCAAGTAGAAGCGATAGATAAAGTCAATGCTTTTGTGGGGTCTAATAACTTTAGAGCAGGTGAAGCCTGCGGTAAAGACATGCTGGAAAGAATTCCGGCAGGAGGAAAAATCATTCTTGTTGAATGCCGGAGTCTTAACTCTTTTAATGAACGTATTAGAGGATTTGAAAGGGCAATCGCCAAAAAGTTTGAAGTGGTAGCCAGAATCGAGTCCAATGCCGAATATGAGAGCGCAGTGGCGAATGTCGGAACAGTGTTACAGGAACATCCTGACGTAGTTGCAATTATGTGCGGAAACGACACGACTGCTATGGGAGCGGTAGCCGCTGCTGAGAGTTTAGGAAGAACGGATGTCATTGTATATGGAATTGATGGCTCGCCAATCGCAAAGAATGAGATTGCACGGGAAGGTTCCATTTTAGTAGGAACAGCCGCCCAGTCAACAGGCATGATGGGACAACAGTCAGTGGAAATCGCATTGAACCTATTAAATGGAGAGAAATGTTCCAAAAAGAATTATACGGATTTCAATCTGATTACGAAAGAAAATATTTCAGAATATGAATTGAATACATGGCAATAAGCGTAAAACCGTAGTCGTAAGTGACTGCGGTTTTCTTTACATTGTCATAGAAATTCGCTATAATGTTGATGGAAGTGAAACGAATGGTGCAAATCAGGCGAGCGGCGATGAATAGGAGTGTGAATATATGAAGATAGGAAAAGGTTATCCGTTACCATTGGGTGTTTCAGAAAACGGAGAATGGGTGAATTTTTCCGTTGCAGTTGAGGGTAAAAAGGACTGTATCCTAAAATTGTATGAAAAAAATATGGGACAATATGTGGAAAAAGTCGTTTTGTCCGCTGATGATGCAATCGGTGAAGTGCGATTTGTTTCCTTACCAAAAGCGGATGTAAAAAATATGGAATATTGTTATGAGATGGATGGCGGAACATATGTGGATTCCTATGCGAAAACTGTCGTGGAAGAAAACGGGACCGTTACGCGGGCAAGAGTTTTCGCCTGCGATTATGACTGGGAAGGGGACAAACCTTTAAATATTCCATATCATGAGGTCATTGCATATAGTTTGCACATCAAAGGATTTACCCAGGGCGCCGGTTCCGGAGTGAAGCAAAAAGGGACATTTCGAGGTATCATGCAAAAGATTCCTTATTTGCAGGAATTAGGAATCAATCAGATTCAATGTATGCCGGTTTATAGTTTCAAAGAAACAAGTGATTATAAGAATTATTGGGGATATGGCGATGCATTTTGTTTTGCCGTAAAAAATGCGTATGCAGCCGGAAAAGATGCGGAGACGGAGCTCAAGGATATGATAAAAGCATGTCATCAGGCAGGCATTGAAGTGGTTTTGAACTTACCATTTGTTCAAGAGACTCCAAAACAATTGATTGTTGACTGCCTGCGATATTATGTGATGGAATATCATGTGGATGGTTTTGTTTTAAATCCGTATGTGGCTCCGATGGAGAGCATTTTATCCGATGCGCTTTTGAAACAAACTAAGATATTGCAGAATAAAGATGATTTCCAAAATACGATGCGACGTTTCCTGAAAGGTGACGAGGGTATGATTGGAGAAGTCATAGACAGGTTGAGACAACAGACAAAATCTGTTGGCAGTTACAATTACATTACAAATCATTCGGGATTCACATTGCAGGATTTGGTTTCTTATGGGGTGAAACATAATGAAGCGAATGGAGAAGATAATAACGACGGACCGAATTATAATCATAGTTGGAATTGCGGCGAGGAGGGAGCAACCCGAAAGAAAGCGATTTTAGAACTGCGCCAAAAGCAGGTTCGAAATGCATTTTTCCTGTTATTGTCGGCACAAGGGACGCCATGCATTCTGGCGGGGGATGAATTCGGCAATTCGCAGCAGGGAAATAACAATGTGTATTGTCAGGATAACGAAACTGCATGGCTGAACTGGAATGATTTCAAGAAAAACAGTCAATTGTTTGATTATGTGAAGAGGCTAATCGAACTGCGCAAGAAATTTGCCTTTTTACATCCGGCAGAAGAGATGCAGGGACTTAAGGACGTGAAATCCGGCTTGCCACAAGTTTCTTATCATGGTGAGCAGGCATGGAAAGTGACGTCCCGTGTAGATAGCAGACAACTGGGTGTGTATTATCATACAGAGTCGGAAGATTGTTTTATTGCTTACAATATGCATTGGGAGCAGAAGAAATTTGCATTGCCGCCGTTAATGAATGAAAAGAAGTGGTATCAGATTTTAACCACGGCAGATGGTGCGATAGAGACCGAAGGTGTTCTGCAGGAGAATCAAAGAGAAGCAGAACTTGCAGGAAGAACAATTGAGATGTTTATCGGGAGATGAAAATGAAAATAAAAGCAGGCTTAAGTACATTTGCGCTAAAAATAATTGCAGTGACAGCGATGATTGTGGACCATATTGGCAAGACATTTTTTCCGCAGTATGTAATTTTTGAAATGATTGGGAGAATTGCATTTCCTATTTTTGCATATCTGTTGACGGAAGGATTTTTGTATACCCATGATATTAAGAAATATATGATACGCATGGGGATTTTTGCTTTAGTTTCGGAAGTGCCGTTTGATCTTGTATTTTCAGGAGCACCATTGGAGTTTGGAACGCAAAATGTGTTTTTCACATTGTTTTTGGGATTGATTATGTTATATTTTTTTCGAAAACTGCCAATCGGAACAGACAGATTTTTATGTGTGGTAATATTTGTTCTGGCGGGAGAACTTTTGAGAGTGGATTATGGCGGAATCGGGCTTCTGATGATATTCTGGTTTTATCAATATCGTGAACGAAAAACTTTATTGGCAGTGGGAATTGCAATGATTAATATACTGCTGGTAGGACCAATTCAAATTTGGGCAGTATTTGCACTAGTCCCGATTTTGTTACATAATGGTCATGAAGGACCAAAAATGAAGTGGTTATTTTACGGCATATATCCAATTCATTTACTGGTCATCTATTTAGTGAAGATATTTTTATAGAAAAGAGACAGTTGGTATGAAAGCATGGAAACATTTTTGTACAATTACACATCATAAAATGCTGGTTGCAAGAGAATGTTTTAAAGTCGGACTTTATAAGCAGGGATTGCTGCATGATATGTCTAAATACAGCCCCACGGAGTTTCGCGTGGGAGCAAAGTACTATCAGGGGACACGCAGCCCTAATAATGCCGAACGCGAAGACACAGGGCTTTCTTTGGCGTGGTTACATCATAAGGGACGCAATAAGCATCATTTGGAATACTGGATTGATTATTCCGTGGGCGGTGAAGGTGGCATGGCCGGGATGAAAATGCCGGATAAGTATATCGTTGAGATGGTTATGGACCGGATTGCCGCTTCCAAAATATATAAAAAGGAAACATATACTGATGCCAGTCCGTTGGAATATTATAACCGTGGCAAAGATAAGCTTATTTTGCACGAACATACCAGAATGGTATTGGAGAAGTGTTTGACAATGCTTGCCGAGGAAGGCGAAGAAAAGACGTTTCGTTATATCAAGAAAGAGATACTGAAATAAACGCAAAAGCGCAAACGCGCAAAAGGGGACGTAGTGAAATTCAATTTCACTACGTCCCCTTTTGCGTTTAGCGGTGTCCCAAAACCGGATTACCCCCGCCCCTTTTCCCATTTTATGCGGGATAAACCAAATGTGTTTCTGTAATATTATTTAACACATTTTCTAAATACTTCCTTGCCAAATATCTAGCCATTGGAAGATTCATATCCAAATAGTTTCCACAATCTTTTGCGCAGGCCCCGGGCACCGGGCCGTCAAAGTCAGCGATGAATGCGAACATTTCTTTTAATAGTTCAATAATGTCTTTTGAATCATAGTCTCCCACAAGCAATAAATAGAAGCCTGTGCGGCAGCCCATTGGCCCAAAGTAAATGATTTTAGACCCAAAATCCTTATGGTTGCGTAAAAATGTAGCAGCCAGATGCTCAATGGTATGCATTTCTGCGGTATTCATAACCGGTTCATCATTCGGACTTGTCATTCGCAAGTCGAAAGTGGTAATGATTTCATTCCCAACAGGGTCTTTTCGGGAAACGTATACTCCCGGTACTAATTTAATGTGGTCTATTGTGAAACTTGTGATTTTTTCCATATGACAGAAACCTCCCATCGATAGTATTATTATTTGCTATCTATTATACAAGGTCAATTTCGCTAAAACAAGATGAAATCTGACATCAAGTGTGGTATACTGTCAAGGTATTAGGAGGCTGAGAAAATGAAACTATATTTTATCAGACACGGGCAGACAGATTGGAATCGCGCACATAAATTGCAAGGACGTACAGATGTTCCATTAAATGAATATGGGAGATACGCGGCGGAACTGACGCGGGACGGATTGAAAGATATAAAGTTTGATGTGGCATTTACAAGTCCGCTTGTAAGAGCAAAAACAACAGCGGAAATCATTATGGCAGACAGAAAAGCACCTGTTTATGAGGATTTGCGTCTTATAGAAGTGAATTTTGGCGCATATGAGGGACAAGAGTTCGGTGTGGATGATAAAAATCTGCAAAACTTTTTCAACAAACCGGAAGAATATTATTCAGTAGACGGAAGCGAGTCGATGGAAGAAATTTTGGAGAGGACGGGGGCGTTTCTTTCTGAGTTGTATCAAAATCCGAATTATCAGGACAGCACGGTTTTGATTTCTACACATGGGGCAGCGCTAAGTGCATTGCTCTGTAATGTGAAAGGATGGGAAAAGGCTGATTTCTGGAAAGGCGGATTACATAAGAACTGCGGAATCACCATCGTGGAAGTAGTAGATGGCAAGCCGGTGATTTTGGAAGAAGCGATTATTGTATATGATGAAAATAAACTGAAAGAATATGGTAAAAGTTTGGAGAAATAGTCAGTATACTTTCTTGACGGCGGTCATAGCAGAGTGGTAAACTTAGAAAAGACGAATTTTGGAGGATGACAAAATGATTAATGATAAGAAAGTGTTATTCAGCGGAATGCAGGCGACAGGAAATTTGACTTTGGGAAATTATCTTGGCGCACTCAAAAACTGGATAACTTTGAGTGATGAATATGAATGTTTTTACAGTGTGGTAGACATGCATTCGATTACGGTAAGACAGGATCCTGCAACACTACGTAAGAGAGCAAGGGCACTGCTTACACTTTATATAGCAGCAGGTCTTGACCCGGAAAAGAACTGTATTTATTACCAGTCACATGTTTCAGGCCATGCGGAATTGGCGTGGATTTTAAATTGCTACACTTATATGGGTGAATTAAATCGTATGACGCAGTTTAAAGACAAATCGGCAAAGCACGCTGACAATATCAATGCAGGTCTGTTTACTTATCCGGTGCTTATGGCAGCAGACATATTGCTGTTTCAGACGGATGTGGTTCCGGTAGGAATTGACCAGATGCAGCATTTGGAACTGACACGAGATATTGCCCAGAGATTTAACGGAATCTATGGGGATGTATTTACCATTCCGGAGGCTTATATCGGAAAAGTCGGAGCGAAAATCATGTCACTTCAAGACCCGACCAAAAAGATGTCAAAGTCAGACGAAAATGCAAATGCAAGTATCTATTTGATGGATGATACAGATACAATTATACGCAAATGTAAACGTGCTGTAACTGATTCTGAGGCACAGATTTTGTACCGCGATGAACAGCCAGGCGTAAAGAATTTGATTGATATTTACAGTGCATGTACAAATAAAACACCACAGGATGTTGTAAAAGAATTTGACGGCAAGGGATATGGCGATTTCAAACTTGCAGTAGGAGAAGCCGTGGTTTCGGTGCTCAAGCCACTTCAGGATGAGGTCGCAAGGTTAGAAAAAGACAAGGCATATATTGATGCAATTATCAAAAATAATGTGGAAAAGGCAAATTATTATGCAATGAAAACATTGAGAAAAGTGCAAAAGAAAGTCGGTTTCCCGGAAAGAATTCGGTAGAAAGCGTGCGTGAAAGCGCAAAATGGGACGTAGTGAAATTGAATTTCACTACGTCCCATTTTGAGTTTAACGGTGTCCCATTTCTTAAAATCCTTCGGTTTTTCGGGCGTTTCTGACTTCGCGCCTTTTCTCGGCATTTTCCCACTCGATTTTTTCGGCTTCGGTTTCCAAAGTTAGGCGTGGAACCGCAACCGGTTTATCGTTTTCATCTAAAGCCACCATGACAAAATATGCGCGATTGATTGGTCTGCGAATGCCTTCTGCGTTTTCCACGTAAGTATCTACGCGAACTTCCATAGATGACGTTCCTACCCAAGTCAATTTTCCAATGATAACTACCATTTCATTTTGATAAGCACCTTTTAAAAATCGCAGATTATCGATGGATGCGGTGATAACATTTGTCTTACAATGTCTCTTCGCCACGATACCTGCCACTTCATCAAGCCATTGCATCAAGATGCCGCCAAAAAGTCGATTGGCACCGTTTAAATGATTCGGACGCACAATGTGCACTGTTTCTACCAACGAGTCGTTTGTTGTTTTATATGTCATATTTGTATCCATACAGACCTCTTTCCTGAAAAATATATTTTTTATATTTTACAATGAATGACAGGTTTATACAAGGATTGTTTCGGTATCACCAGCAAAAGGCATGTAAATCATGGCTTGCCAATTGGAGAGTCTCATGTTAAGATAAGCGGTGGTAAATATTAGGGAAAGATATATTTATGGAGGACAGATGGAATGATTAGCACAAGTAATGTTACATTGCGCGTCGGGAAAAAAGCATTGTTCGAGGATGTAAATGTAAAATTTACACAGGGTAATTGCTATGGTTTGATTGGTGCAAATGGTGCCGGCAAATCAACATTTTTAAAGATTTTATCAGGAAAGTTGGAACCTTCCAAGGGTGAAGTGATTATTTCGCCGGGCGAAAGACTTTCATTTTTACAACAGGATCACTTTAAATATGATGAATTTATGGTGCTCGATACAGTTATTATGGGAAATCAAAGACTTTATGATATCATGAAAGAGAAAGATGCTCTTTACATGAAAGAAGATTTCACAGAGGAAGACGGAATCCGTGCCAGCGAATTGGAAGGCGAATTTGCAACTATGGACGGTTGGAATGCAGAAGCGGATGCAGCTATGCTTTTAAATGGTCTTGGTATCGAAACGGATTTGCACTACAAAATGATGAAAGATTTGACCGGCCCGGAGAAAGTCAAGGTACTCCTTGCACAGGCTCTCTTTGGAAACCCGGATATTCTGCTTCTTGACGAGCCTACCAACCACTTGGATTTGGACGCAATTGCATGGCTGGAAGAATTTTTGATTAACTTTGAAAATACGGTTATCGTGGTATCCCATGACCGTTATTTCTTAAATAAGGTATGTACGCATATCGCCGATATTGACTATGGCAAGATTCAGCTTTATGCAGGTAACTATGATTTCTGGTATGAATCAAGTCAGTTAATGATTCGTCAAATGAAAGAGGCAAACCGTAAGAAAGAAGAAAAGATTAAAGAATTACAGGAATTCATCTCTCGATTCAGCGCCAATGCTTCAAAATCAAAACAGGCTACCTCCCGTAAGAGGGCTTTGGAAAAGATTGAATTGGAAGAAATGCGTCCATCCAGCAGAAAATATCCATACATTGATTTCAGACCATTTCGTGCTATCGGAAATGATGTTCTTGTGGTAGAAAACTTAAGCAAGACCATCGATGGCGTGAAAGTACTCGATGATATTTCGTTTATTATCGGACGTGAAGACAAGGTCGCATTTGTAGGCGGTAATGAACTCGCGAAAACTACGTTGTTCAAAATTTTAATGGGAGAGATGGAACCGGATGCAGGTACTTATAAGTGGGGCGTGACAACGACACAAGGGTATTTCCCGAAAGACAGCTCTCGCGAATTTGATAATGATGACACCATTGTTGAATGGCTCACACAGTACTCGGAAGAAAAGGATGCTACTTATGTACGTCAATTCCTCGGCAGAATGCTTTTTGCAGGAGATGACGGCGTGAAGAAAGTAAAAGTGCTTTCCGGTGGTGAGAAAGTACGTTGTCTGTTATCTAAAATGATGATTTCAGGTGCAAATGTTCTTGTGCTTGATGAACCAACCGACCACTTAGATATGGAAGCAATCACAGCGCTCAACAACGGTATGATTAAGTTTCCGGGAGTGTTACTTTTTGCATCACGTGACCACCAGGTTGTACAGACAACTGCAAACCGTATTATGGAAATCGTTCCAGGTGGCAAACTTATCGATAAGATTACGACATATGATGAATATCTGGAAAGTGATGAAATGGCAAGAAAACGCCAGACGTACACGGTTGTGGATGACGCCGCTGACTATACAGAGGACGAAGAATAATGAAAAAGGGATAGCCCCGTTCGCAGGAACGAGGCTATTTTTTTGACTGCTTTTTTATCATACCCTGCACAAGATTTACCGTTTTGTCTATGTTTTGCTGTTCAGCGGGAGATTTTCCTTCTTTCATTAGTTCCAAAATGAGTGTCATTTCATCCGGAGTAAATTTGATTCCGCGTTTATTTGCATTCATAATCAGTGACATCATAAGCGGAGCCATTGCTTTACCTGATTTCCCTTCTACCTGAGTTGCCGCCATTTTAAACAACTCTTTTTTTGCAGGCTCCATATTTTTTAAAGCAGGGTGGTCAATCCAATCAATCATTCGTTTCACCTCCTTTGTTATCCATTTCCGAAGAAAACATATTATTGTACATTTCAAACATGCTTTGCTGTTCAGGATTTAACATTCCCATCATCATACTCATAGGGTCAAATCCGTCCATGCCGCCAAAGGGATTTTCGTCACCCGAATCATTTCCCTGCCCTTGTCCCTGAAATTCGCGAAACAGTTCCATCATATTCATCATGTTCATGAGATTATCAATGGAATCACAGGCCGAAGGCGGAATATATGGCCTTAGTTCTTCAAAAATGTCCATGGTAGAATGAGGCTGCTGTTTAAATGCATGAAATGACGAAAAAGTATTTTGAAATTCCATAAATCTGACGTAAACAGCCATTGTGCGTTGTGTATCGGAAGGCAGATATGGAATTAACAGTTTTGTCATTTGCAGAGTTTGATTAGACATTCTACAGTCAAAAGGGGTCATGATGTCCGGACGCCAATCTTCCATAAATACCTCCAAAAACCTACGTTGTCAAAATATATGAAAAACGTTTGTGAAATATGTAAAAAGAGTCCGCAAAAGCGAACTCTTTTCGAAAGGTATTAGCAGCATCCGTCATTGCATCCGCAACCGCATCCACAGTTGTTTCCGCTAAATGTGTTACCGCCACAGAATAAGAGGAGTAAGATGATCCACAGACAAGAGTTGTTGCATCCGTCATTGCATCCACAGCCACAGCCGTTTCCACTAAATGTGTTGCCGCCGCAGAATAACAGGATCAAGATAATCCAAAGACAAGAGTTGTTTCCACATCCGCAAGATGATCTTTCGTTACGTCCACAGCCACAGCTGTAGTTTCCTGAATTTAAGTCGCCCATAATAAAGCCTCCAAGAAATTTATATTTACAGTTCATAATATGTGTCGTTTGGAAATGTGTGAATAATTTTACTTTTCAAATTGACAGCGCAGATTCTTTTTACTATATTTTCAGGGCTGTCAAGAAAAAATACTTGACAGTTCTTTTTTTATCTTGTATGATAGCAAAGGTGATTCAAATGAATGGAATATTAGAACAAGCATTATTATATGATTTTTATGGTGAGTTACTTACGAATCACCAAAAAGAAATATACGAGCAGTTCGTATTGGAAGATTTGTCTTTGAGTGAGATTGCAGAATCCGCAGGTATCAGTCGCCAAGGCGTACATGATTTGATAAAGCGCTGTAACAAGATTTTGGAAGGCTATGAAGAAAAACTACATTTGGTAGAAAAATTTATGGTGGTGAAGTCAAAAGTGCAGCAGATAAACGATGCAACTGAGATAGATGAGATTAGGCAAATCGCAGGAGAAATATTAGAGGAGCTTTAGTATGGCATTTGATAGTTTGTCAGAAAAACTGCAGAACGTATTTAAGAACCTCCGCAGCAAAGGTCGTTTGACAGAAGCAGATGTAAAGGCGGCATTAAAAGAAGTAAAGATGGCTCTCTTAGAGGCCGATGTTAACTTCAGGGTAGTAAAAGGCTTTGTAAAGGATATCGAAGAACGCGCCATTGGACAGGACGTGATGAATGGACTGAATCCGGGGCAGATGGTTATCAAAATCGTAAATGAAGAACTTATTAAACTCATGGGTTCTGAAACGACGGAGATTAAACTTCAGCCGGGGCAGGCGACAACGGTCATCATGATGGCAGGTCTTCAGGGTGCAGGTAAAACAACCACTACCGCAAAGCTTGCAGGAAAGTTCAAATTAAAGGGAAAAAAACCATTGTTGGTTGCCTGTGACGTATATCGTCCGGCTGCAATCAAACAGTTGCAGATAAACGGTGAAAAACAAGGCGTGGAAGTATTTGCAATGGGTGATAATCACAAGCCTGCAAATATTGCAAAAGCCGCTTTGGAGCATGCTGCAAAGAATGGTCACAATCTTGTAATTCTGGATACTGCAGGCCGTCTTCACGTGGATGAAGACATGATGGCAGAATTGCAAGAGATAAAGGAAACTGTGGATGTGCACCAGACTATTCTGGTGGTCGATGCAATGACAGGTCAGGATGCGGTCAACGTAGCAAGCAGTTTCAATGAGAAAATAGGAATCGACGGAGTTATCGTCACAAAACTGGACGGTGATACCAGAGGCGGTGCTGCACTTTCTATTAAGGCAGTGACGGGACGCCCGATTCTCTATGTAGGTATGGGAGAAAAACTTTCCGATTTGGAGCAGTTTTATCCGGATAGAATGGCATCCCGAATTTTGGGAATGGGAGATGTGCTCAGCCTAATCGAAAAAGTCGGCGAGGACATTGACGAGGAAAAAGCCAAAGCAATGTCACAAAAACTCAAGAAAGCACAGTTTGATTTTGAAGATTACTTAGATAGTATGCAGCAAATGAAGAAACTTGGCGGACTGGCGAACGTGATGAATATGATGCCGGGACTTGGCATAGGCAACAAACAAATGAAAAATGTGGATTTAGACGAGGGGGATAAGCAGCTCGCAAAAGTGGAAGCGATTATTTATTCCATGACAATTAAGGAACGTCAAAATCCGGACATTTTGAATCCATCAAGGAAACACAGGATTGCAAAAGGAGCAGGTGTAGATATCGCTGAGGTAAATCGCCTTATCAAGCAATTTGAGCCGATGAACATGATGATGAAGCAGCTTCGGGGCAGGATGGGTGGCAGAGGTGGTAAGAAAGGAAAGTTTCGACTTCCTTTTTAACACATAGATAACAATATAAAAAACAAAAAGAAAGATGTAGAGGTGAATGACATGGCAGTAAAAATCAGATTAAGAAGAATGGGTCAAAAGAAAGCTCCGTTCTATAGAATCGTAGTAGCAGATTCAAGATCTCCACGTGATGGAAGATTTATCGAAGAAATCGGAACATATGATCCAACAGTAGACCCAAGTATCATTAAAGTTGATGAAGAAGCAGCTAAAAAGTGGTTAAACAATGGTGCTCAACCAACAGAACAAGTTGGGAAAATCTTCAAAATTGCAGGTATTGAGAAATAAGCTGTTTTTAAATGGAGGTTCCGAAAATGAAAGCATTAGTAGAAGTGATTACAAAATCATTAGTAGATCATCCGGAAGAAGTTGAGATTACAGAAAAGACGGAAGGCAATGCAATTGTACTTGAAGTAAAAGTTGCTGATTCCGATATGGGAAAAGTAATCGGTAAACAAGGAAGAATTGCAAAAGCAATCCGTGCGGTTGTAAAAGCAGCTGCTGCTAAGGAAGATAAGAAAGTAATCGTAGACATCGCATAAGAGCGATATGACATCAATCGAGTAGGAAATTCCTACTCGATTTTTATCAA
>CAZRZV010000043.1:0-10158 GCA_964604665.1 uncultured Faecalimonas sp.
TAACTTCATAATAGAAAAGCCCAGACATTACGTCTGGGACTTTGTCTACACTCTGGCAGGGTATGTCTTGAAGGACATACCCTGTTTTTGTAAGTGAGTCTTGAGACATAAAACGGTTGAATGGTTTTTCCCTCTATGCTATAATTCCTAAAGCATTAGTGATGACGATAATAACAAGTTGTTTTGTATCAAATCATCAGAAAAGGATTGAGAAAATTTTATGAATATAGCAGGTCTTTCACAGCAGATGTTTCTGCTGTTTGGTATCATTATTATTGGTTATATTGCAACGAAATGTAAAAAGATGGATTCCGTGACGAATCAAAAACTATCCATGCTGATAAGCTGCGTAACCAATCCACTTCAGGTGGTTTCTTCGGTATTACAGGGGGAACGTCCGCTGGAGAATTCTATGGTATTGAAGATTACAGGGATTGCATTCATTATTTATGCGGTTTTGATTCTTCTTGCCAAAGCACTGCCTCGCATATTGCATGCAAAGAAAGGGCAGGAAGGGGTATATCAGTTTCTTTTTATTTTTGCAAATGTGGGATATATGGGATACCCGGTCATTGAAGCATTGCTTGGCACAGAATATCTCTTTTGCGCCACGATTTTTGTCATGACGTTTCAACTTTTTTGCTGGTCCTACGGTGTAAGTCTCCTTTCCGGGGAAAAGAAGATTTCATGGAAAGCTTTTTTGCGGCCTATGATTGTGGCGGCTCTTTTGGCTTATGGAATTTATTTTGCAAATATTCAAGTTCCTCCGGTCTGCTATCAGCTCACGAAGACGGTTGGGTCTGTGACTTCGCCTATGGCTATGCTGATTATTGGCTGTTCCCTGGCACAGCTTTCGCTGAAAGAGGTGTTTGGAAAATGGCAGATGTACGTGTTGGCAGTGTTGAAGCTGTTGGTGCTTCCGATTACGGGCTGGTTTATCCTGCGGTTTCTTATTACAGATAAGGTGCTGTTGGGCGTGTTTGTTGTTACGCTTGCGATGCCTTCCGCCACCAATGCCACGATTATCAGTTATCAGTATGGCGGAGACGAGAAAATGGCTTCTTCCGGCGTGTTCTTAACAACGCTGTTTTCGGTGGTGACAATTCCTCTGGTGATGTGGCTTTTATTTTAATTCCTTTATGTTTTTCTTCAAATGTGGAATTTTCGGTTTTTATTTACACTTTTTCTAAATTCTGCTAAGATGATGTAAGAAGAAATGGGGGACATATCTTGGACGCATATACAAGTTTTGCTGCTGTCTACGATACTTTTATGGATAATATTCCATATGAAGAATGGGCAGAATATTTAACTGAACTGTTAAAAGAATATGGGATTTCAGAAGGCTTGGTATTAGACCTTGGCTGTGGCACGGGAAATATGACGGAGCTTCTCGCAAAGGCAGGGTATGACATGATTGGTGTGGACAATGCCGAGGAGATGCTTGAGATTGCCATGGATAAGCGCGCAGCGTCCGGACAGGATATTTTATATTTGCTTCAGGATATGAGAGAGTTTGAACTTTACGGAACGGTAAAGGGGATTGTGAGTATTTGTGATTCCATCAATTATATTACTGAGGAAAAAGAGTTACTTGATGTGTTCCGACTGGCAAATAATTATCTGGACCCGAAGGGCGTCCTTGTATTTGATTTTAATACGGTTTACAAATACAAAGAAGTGCTGGGAAATCAAACTATCGCAGAAGACAGGGATGATTGCAGTTTTATTTGGGATAATTACTATTACGAAGACGAGCGAATTAATGAGTATGAATTGAGCCTTTTTATCAAAGAGGACAATTCAGAATTATACAGGAAATATCAAGAGACACATTTTCAGAAAGCGTACGATTTAGATACTATTAAAAGATTGGTGGAAGAATCGGGATTAGAATATATCACCGCATATGATGCATTTACAAAAAATGCTCCGATGAAAGAGAGCGAGCGAATCTATGTGGTGGCAAGAGAAAGAGGGAAATAAGATGGGTGACTATATTGTAAGAGCGACAGCGGCAAACAGCCAAATCAGAGCGTTTGCGGCGACGACAAGAGATTTAGTAGAGGTGGCAAGAGCGTCTCATAATACAAGTCCGGTGGCGACAGCGGCACTTGGAAGACTTCTCACGGCGGGCAGTATGATGGGTAGCATGATGAAAAATGATACAGATATCCTGACGCTTCAGATTAAATGTGACGGTCCGATTGGGGGACTTACCGTGACAGCTGATACGAAGGGAAATGTGAAAGGTTACGTAGAGAATCCGAATGTAATGCTTCCACCGAGTAAAAAAGGAAAATTGGATGTTGCGGCAGCGTTGAATCTGGGTGTTTTAAGCGTTATCAAGGATATGGGACTGAAAGAGCCTTATGTGGGGCAGACTATTTTGACAACCAGTGAAATCGCAGAGGATTTGACATATTATTTTGCAACCTCAGAGCAGGTTCCTTCTTCGGTGGGGCTTGGCGTTTTGATGGAAAAGGACAATACCGTAAAACAGGCAGGCGGATTTATCGTTCAGGTCATGCCTTTTGTGGAAGATGAAGTGGTAGACCGATTAGAGAAAAATATTGCAAAAATTGATTCGGTAACGGAAATGCTTGACAAAGGTTATACACCGGAGAAGATTTTAGAGACCGTTCTTGCAGATATGGATGTGGAATTTACAGATACGCTTCCGACACAGTTTCACTGTAACTGCTCTAAGGAGAGAGTGGAAAAGGCACTTATCAGCATTGGCAAAAAAGATATTCAGGAAATGATAAATGACGGCAAAGAGATTGAAATGCATTGTCATTTCTGTAATACAAGTTATCAATTTACCGTAGAAGAATTGAAAGAGATACTGAAGAAGAGCAAATAGTAGGAGGTTCTTATGAAACAGGGATTTGTAAAAGTAGCCGCAGCGACTCCGAATATACGGGTTGCAGATGTGGAGCACAATAAAAAAGAGATTTGCCGTCTGATTGATGAAACGGTCGGCAATGGTGCGAAAATTGTTGTATTTCCGGAACTTTGTGTGACAGGATATACCTGCGGAGATTTGTTTTCACAGGGTATTCTGCTTGAGAAATCAAAAGCAGCGTTGCAGGAGATTGTTGCATATACAGACGGAAAAGATGCTTTGATTTTTGTTGGACTTCCATATGTGGTTCGCAATAAAACGTATAACGTGGCAGCCGCAATCAATAACGGAGAATTGCTCGGTTTGGTTACAAAGACATTTCTGCCAAACTATGATGAGTTTTACGAAATGAGGCAATTCCAACCGGGGCCAAAACAGGCTGATTGGATTTGGTACGAAGAAGACGAGATTCCATTCGGACCACAGATTTTGTTTGAATGTGAGGAAATGCCGGATTTGGTAGTTTCCGCAGAAATTTGTGAAGACGTATGGGCACCGATTCCGCCAAGCATTCAGGCGGCACTTTCCGGAGCGACTTTGATTGTCAACTGTTCGGCAAGTGACGAAACGGTGGGAAAAGATGCATACCGTACTAAATTGATTATGGGACAGTCAGCAAGATTGATGGCGGGTTATGTTTATGCAAATGCCGGTGAAGGAGAGTCGACTACAGACGTGGTGTTTGGAGGACATAGTGTTATTGCAGAAAACGGAAACGTTTTAGCGGAGGCAACCAGATTTGTCAATGACACGATTTACAGCGAAATTGATATTAAGAGAGTCGTAGGGGAAAGACGAAATAACACGACTTTCCAGATGACGGAGGCATATGATGAACTAATCAAAGTGCCGTTTTCTCTGAAAATGGAAGAAACAAAATTGACAAGAAAATTTGCACAGCTGCCATTCGTACCAAGCAATCTGCAAGAAAGAAAAGCGACATGCGAAGAAGTTCTTACGATTCAGGCTATGGGACTGAAAAAACGTCTCGCGCATACCAACTGTAAGAGTGCGGTAATCGGAATTTCAGGCGGATTGGACTCTACGTTGGCTTTGCTTGTAACTGCAAGAGCATTTGATATGCTTGGCATTGACCGAAAAAATATTATGGCAGTTACCATGCCGTGCTTCGGGACAACAGACAGGACGTACAATAATGCATGCCTGATGACGCAGAAATTAGGTGCGACACTTCGTGAAGTGAATATTAAGGCGGCAGTGAGACAGCATTTTAGTGATATCGGTCAGGATGAAGATAACCATGATGTGACGTTTGAAAATGCACAGGCAAGAGAACGGACTCAGGTACTTATGGATATTGCGAATCAGACAAACGGTATGGTAATCGGTACCGGTGATATGTCAGAACTGGCACTTGGATGGGCAACCTACAATGGAGACCACATGTCCATGTATGGTGTCAATGGCTCCGTTCCGAAAACATTGGTACGCCATCTTGTACAACACTTTGCAGATACTTGCGAAGATGGAGAACTGAAAGACGTTTTATTGGATGTGCTTGACACACCGGTAAGTCCGGAACTTCTCCCGCCAAAGGATGGGGAGATTGCCCAGAAAACAGAGGACTTGGTAGGACCGTATGAATTGCATGATTTCTATTTGTATTATATCCTTCGCTTCGGTTATGAACCAAGTAAGATTTATCGCCTCGCAAAAGAAACATTTGCAGGTGTATATGATGAAGAGACTATTTTAAAATGGCTGAATACCTTTTACAGACGTTTCTTCTCGCAACAATTCAAACGCTCATGCCTGCCTGACGGGCCAAAGCTTGGCAGTGTGGCACTTTCACCGCGCGGCGACCTTCGCATGCCGAGCGATGCATGTGCAGCAATCTGGCTGGAAGATTTGAAGAATATAAGATAGTTAATTAGTGAAATTGAATTTCACTACGTCCCCTTTTGCGTTTCACGGTGCCCCTTTTCTGAAAAGACATTGACAAGGAATAAAAAATGGAATAAAATGATATTACTCTTCAATGGAACAATTCTAAATTCGATTTTATTCGATGGGAATCTCATCCCGACAAATCCAAAAGAGCAAAATTTTATAGTGAAAGTGAGGCGGTTTTATGGCTACCATTGTATTCATTTGCATCTTTTTATAGGATAGATGCCGGTGTTTGCAGATACATCGTTAACAAAAGCTAATACAATTATATATCGAAAGAGGGAGGAAAAATGAAGAGAATCAAAACAATCATTTTGGCAATCGTTGCCTGTGTTTTGTGTCTTCCGATTACTTCGGTAAATGCACAAGAGTACATTGAAACTGATAATTGCGATAGTGGCAAAGCACGTTCGGCTGTGGGTTCGGATGTTACGATTGTACCGGGCAAGGTGCATTCATATGGCTCATGGAGTACCAATGAATTTTGGGTTACCACAGAAACCGGGAAATATCTGGGATTTTGTGCGGAGCCTACGAAAACGACTACAAATGGCATATATCAAGTGTCTAAAATGCAGGAAGATGTGATAGAGACATTGGTTTTGACTTATACGATTCCCGAATTATGGGAAGTATTTGGGCGGGAGTTTTATCAAACCGGAAATGCCTATGCATTCTGTCATGCCGCCATTGGATATATTTATACCGGAGAATTACAAGGGTTAAGCGCACAGGCAATAGAAGGAATTAAAAATTTGGTTGCTGTAGTCACACATTTGGTAAATGGTACAGCGATATATCAAGGTTCTGAGAAGACAGCATGGATTCGTCAATATTTAGAGCAGTATCAACTGTACATTGCCCATAACAGTTCGCAGGATATTGTGTGGGTTGAAAAGGAACCGGAAGTTCACATTGATTTGAACTTTCTTAAGGTGCAGGAGGGGACGCAGATACCTCTTGCGGGTGCGAAGTTTATGTATATATATGAAAATGAGGAAGCAAAGTACTTCACAACGGATGAAACAGGAATGTTTACGATTTCAGATATACAAGCAGGTCACCATTGCATCAAAGAAATAGAAGCGCCAAACGGCTATCTCGCAGGCAATATAGAAATTCAGTTTCAGGTAGACAGGGCGGGAAATATTATTGTCGATTCGGACACGCAGTCCAATCGGAATATTCTGATTGACATCACGTCAAACAACACATCTCATAAAATCATCACCATGACGGCACAGAACAAAACAGTGCCATATAGTCTGGTAATACACAAAGAAAATGAAAATGGAATAAGGTTAGAGGGCGCCGAGTTTGCACTGTATTATGACAGGGAATGTACAAGGGAACTCTCATCGGGAACAACGGACGCGGATGGCTGTCTGCAATTTTCGGATCTGGAGAATCAGGTCACTTATTATTTGAAAGAAATCACAGCGCCTGTAGGATATCGACTTCCGACAGACGAAAACGGAAACGCTGTTATTACGGAAATCAGGGCGCATTATATTCCGATAAGCGGCGAATTGTCTTGGTATGTCAATGGGCATGAGGAACAGCAAAACATCCCGGAAGAAAATAGACAGGCTCCTACAATCACCATGACAGTCGTAAATGAAATCGGTTATACATTGCCACAGACGGGTTCTTCGGATGGATTGAAATTGCTGTTATTGGCAGGCGCTATTTTTACAATGAGTATTTGTATGCAAATATATGATTATCATGAAAAAAGAAAAGGCTTAAAGAGGAAGAAAAAAGCATGCGAAAAATTCTGCTTGTCATGGGAGTAATGATTTTGATTTTGCCGATTGGCATAAGATGCTTGGAGAATCAAAACCAAGAAGATGTAGTTGCAACATATGAAAGAAAATTGGATAAGTATGATGACAGACAAATGCGGGATGTGTTAAGTTCTGCGCAGGAATATAATCAAAGATTATATGAGACAAATGTTGTCGATTTGGAAAGTTACGTTAAAGAATTAGATTTGTCCGGAAACGGTATGATGGGAAGCATACAGATACCAAAAATAAATTTAAAATTACCGCTTTACCATGGCACAGAGGAATCGGTATTGTCTCAGGGTGTCGGGCATGTAAAAGAGAGCAGTCTGCCGGCAGGAGGGATAAACAGTCACTGTGTATTAAGCGGGCATCGAGGCGTTCCGGGGGCTCAATTGTTCACCCGATTAGATGAACTGAAACTTGGTGACGAGTTTTATATTCATGTATGCCGACAAAAACTGTGTTACAAGGTTTGTGACATTCAAGTTGTAGAGCCGAATGAAATCGGTTCTTTCAATAGAAAAGAGGGAAAAGACTTGGTTTCTTTGGTTACCTGTACACCTTATGGAATAAATACACACCGACTTGTTGTGACAGGAGAACGATTGATGGAAAGTCAAAAGGAAGGGCAGAAAGGCAGCCTTTTGTCGGATAGAGATTTGGCAGTGTTATCTGTGCCGATGTTGTTTATTTTGATAGCATGGTTTCAAAGAAAAAGAAATGGAGGAAAGTGATGTGAAAAAATGTTTCGTGATGATTGTTATATTACTGATAGGATTCACCCCGTTGCATGTTCTGGCGGCAGGAAGTATCGAGGTGCAGCTGCCGGACAATATGAACGGAATTGTACAATATGATAAAGTGGCAACGATAGTGAATGGAGAATGGATACCGGAAGATGACTATGTGAAAAGCGGGGTGGATTTCAATGCATTAGAAAATGCAAAGGATGTGGAAAATGCAGTGGGGTTATTGTTATCCTGTGCAGAGCACATGATGACATATTCGATTCAAGAAGAGGAAAATACGATTCAGGGATTAGAGGCAGGAATGTATTTGCTGAAATTTGAATCGCAGGAACCATATGAGATTAGTCCGGCTTTGGTTACGATACCCGAATGGACAGGAGAAACAATGTTAAATGATGTGCAGTTTATTCCTAAGTATATAAAAAAGCAAAAATCTCCCAGGACAGGAGATAATAATGACGGTCAAAAATATATTCTTTTAGCGGCTGTGTCTGTGCTGGCTGTCGTGGTGACTTTAAAATGTGGTAAGGTCCAACGGGTAGGGGTTTAGGACGACAAAATCTGATAAGTTACTCTTTTTTTTAGGGGAAGATTGTGATACAATGTGATAATTAAAGAATTAAAGAGGGAAAGAAACATGAACTTAATGTATAAGAGTACGAGAAATTCAGAGAAAATGGTAACGGCTTCAGAAGCAATTTTAAAAGGATTGGCGGATGACGGAGGATTGTTTGTTCCGGTAAGTATTCCGAAATTGGATGTGACTTTAAATGAACTCAAGGATATGTCGTATCAGGAGACTGCTTATGCGGTTATGAAACAATTCCTTACAGATTTTACGGAAGAAGAATTGAAAAACTGTATTGCAAAAGCATATGATGCAAAATTTGATACAGAAGAGATTGCACCGCTTGTGCAAGTGGACAATACATATTATTTGGAATTATTCCATGGCGCTACAATTGCATTCAAGGATATGGCATTATCCATTTTGCCACATTTACTCACAACGTCGGCAAAGAAGAATTATGTAAAAAATGACATTGTCATTTTGACGGCAACTTCAGGTGATACCGGGAAAGCAGCACTTGCCGGATTCGCAGACGTGGAAGGGACGAGAATCATCGTATTCTACCCGAAGAATGGTGTGAGCAAGGTTCAGGAACTCCAGATGGTAACGCAAAAAGGAGCAAATACCTCTGTAGTTGCAATTCATGGAAATTTTGACTGTGCACAAAGCGGCGTGAAGGCTATTTTTGAAAACAAAGAATTGGCAAAAAAGATGGCAGATGCAGGCTTTCAATTCTCATCAGCCAACTCAATTAACATTGGCCGTCTGGTACCACAGATTGTTTACTATGTATATGCATATGCAAAACTTCTGCAAAACGAAGAAATTACAGAAGGGGAAACAATCAATGTAGTAGTTCCGACAGGAAACTTTGGAAATATTCTTGCGGCATACTTTGCAAAACATATGGGAGTACCGATTGACAAACTTGTTTGTGCCTCTAATGAAAATAAAGTGTTGTTCGATTTCTTCCGGACAGGTGTATATGACAAGAACCGAGAGTTTATTTTGACAAATTCACCGTCTATGGATATCCTGATTTCAAGTAACCTGGAACGTTTGATTTATATGATTGCAGGTCAGGATGCAGAGAAAAACAGTGAATTGATGCAGGCACTTAAGACACGTGGTGTGTACGAACTGACAGACGAGATGAGAGCAAATCTACATGATTTTGCGGCAGGATATGCAACCGAGGAACAGGTAAAAGAAACGATTGCTGATATCTATAAGAAGACAGGATATGTGATTGATACACATACGGCGGTTGCGGCGAAAGTTTGCAAAACATATCAGGAAGAAAGCAAGGATACAAAGAAAGCAGTCATTGCTTCTACGGCAAGCCCTTATAAATTTGCAAAGAGCGTTATGACGGCAATCGATGCAAATTACGAAGGAATCGATGATTTCGATTTGATTGATTCCCTGGAAGTGATTTCCGGTGTAACGATTCCGAATGCCGTTGAAGAAATTCGCAATGCCAAAATCCTTCACACAAGAGAATGCGATGCAGATAAGATGGAAGAAACGGTAAAAGCAATTTTAGGAGTTTAGAATATGATTTCATATCAGGAATTGATGAAACAGGCAATTGAGGCAAGAAAGAATGCATACAATCCTTACTCGGGATTTGCGGTGGGTGCAGCGCTCCTTTGCAGTGACGGGAGCATTTATACAGGATGCAATATTGAAAATGTATCTTACTCAGCGACAAATTGTGCAGAGCGCACTGCGTTTTTTAAGGCGGTTTCGGAAGGGAAAAGGGAGTTTCGGGCAATTGCAATTGCAGGCGGAGCAGAAAATCTTGAGATTTGTTATCCGTGCGGAGTTTGCAGACAGGTTATGGCAGAATTTTGCGACGGGAAACAGTTTGAAGTGATTTGCGGAGTTTCAGAAAATTCATATGAAGTATATCAACTGGAAGAATTGCTGCCTAAAAGTTTCCGAATGTGAACGAATTGAGAACATAGTGAAAATATTAACAAAATGTGTGTTTTTTTGATATGAAGATGTTGACGAGACAAGTTGTATCTTGTATAATAGGTACGATTTAGATAAAAACAAAAATTAGAAGAAAGAGGTAGTGAAAGATGTCAAAACTTAATTTGGAAATCTATGGTATTACAGGTACTACTGAAGTTGTACACAATCCTTCTTACGAAATGTTATTCGAAGAAGAAACGAAAGCCGAATTAACAGGCTTTGAAGTAGGACAAGAAAGTGAACTTG
>CAZRZV010000043.1:10168-11910 GCA_964604665.1 uncultured Faecalimonas sp.
GGTAGTTCTCCTAAAGATAAATATATTGTTATGGACGAAAATTCAAAAGACACTGTATGGTGGACTTCAGATGAGTACAAAAATGATAATCACCCAATTTCAAAAGAAGTATGGGCTGATTTGAAAGCAAGAGCACAGGCAGAACTTTCAAACAAGAGATTATTCGTAGTAGATGCATTCTGTGGAGCTAACCACGACACAAGAATGGCTATCCGTTTCATCGTGGAAGTTGCTTGGCAGGCACATTTCGTTAAGAATATGTTTATCCAACCAACAGAAGAAGAATTGGCAAACTTTGAACCGGATTTCATCGTTTACAATGCTTCTAAAGCAAAAGTGGAAAACTACAAGGAATTAGGATTAAATTCTGAAACAGCAGTTGCATTCAACATCACAAGTAAAGAACAAGTTATTCTTAACACATGGTATGGTGGAGAAATGAAGAAAGGTTTATTCTCAATGATGAACTACTTCCTTCCATTAAAGGGTATTGCTTCTATGCACTGTTCAGCAAATACTGATATGAACGGCGAAAATACAGCTATTTTCTTCGGTCTTTCAGGAACAGGAAAAACAACATTATCTACAGATCCGAAACGTCTTCTTATCGGTGATGACGAACACGGCTGGGATGATGAAGGTGTATTCAACTTTGAAGGCGGATGTTATGCAAAAGTTATCAACCTTGATAAAGAATCTGAACCGGACATTTACAATGCAATCAGACGCAACGCATTATTAGAGAACGTTACATTGGATAAAGATGGTAAGATTGATTTCGCTGATGGCAGCGTAACAGAAAACACACGTGTTTCTTACCCAATTAACCATATTGAAAACATTGTTCGCCCAGTGTCAGCAGCACCTGCAGCAAAAGATGTTATCTTCCTTTCAGCAGATGCGTTTGGAGTACTTCCTCCTGTATCAATTTTGACACCGGAACAAACAAAATATTATTTCTTATCAGGATTTACAGCAAAATTAGCTGGTACAGAACGTGGTATTACAGAACCGACACCTACATTCTCAGCATGCTTCGGACAGGCATTCTTGGAATTACATCCAACAAAATATGCTGAAGAATTAGTTAAGAAGATGGAAGCTAACGGTTCAAGAGCATTCTTGGTAAACACAGGATGGAATGGAACAGGAAAACGTATCTCTATCAAAGATACTCGTGGTATCATCGATGCAATCCTTGACGGTTCAATCGAAAAGGCTGCTACAAAGACGATTCCATACTTTAACTTTGAAGTGCCAACAGAACTTCCGGGTGTTGATACAAACATCCTTGACCCACGTAACACATATGCTGATGCAGCTGAATGGAATGCAAAAGCAGAAGATCTTGCCAGCCGTTTCATTAAGAACTTTGCTAAATACGAAGGAAATGAAGCCGGTAAAGCATTAGTTGCAGCAGGTCCTCAATTATAATTTGAATTTATAATGACGATTAGGAGAAGGTGATAAAGCCTTCTCCTTTTTATTGCCAAAAAGTTCTTGGTATGGAAATAATAATGCATGAATAACCTAGCAGTAGAGGTTGAAAATCCATCAGGAATGATTTATAATCAAATTAACACCTGAGATGTACGAAGCTCCTGATATTTTGAACCTACAGTACTTTAAACGGGATTCCTATATCTCTGTAATATGTCAGGCCATCATTGCGTAGTGGAAGACAGAAAAGCAGATGCGGTCACCCACCTAGCTTTTGCTAGGAGTCAAAATACAGGAAACGG
>CAZRZV010000044.1:0-11531 GCA_964604665.1 uncultured Faecalimonas sp.
AATATGTCTTTCCACATTCACAAGTCTCATCCAGATACTCAGCAATGTTGCCATCTGTGATATCTGCAATCAAGGTATATTCGCCATCTTGCTTTTCGCTGCGATACAATTGATATCCTGACGCTCCCGGCACAGGATTCCATTGTATCCTTGACGAATTATATGACGGTGATGTAACACTCACGATACTTACCGTTTCCAATGGTGTGAGAAGTCTGACGCTGTTTGAATTTTCACTCTTTAAGAGTTGTTTACCTGTCCCTGCATAAGCTTGTACATAATAAACATAAATTGCATTCAGCTGCACTTCTGTCATCTGATATGTTGTATTTTCATTGCCCTTGATATCTACAGAAGTATAATTTGCACCGTCATCGGCACTGATATATAACAGATACCCTTCTGCGCCGCCTGCTTTATTCCAAGCCAGTTCAATGCTTTCTTTGGAACTTTTCGTAACCTCTAACTTTGTGGTCTTTGCAGGCTTTATGCAAAATGCATCTTCTAATACCGCTTTCCCCTGATATCCTTTGATTGACACCTCTACATCGCTGTACCCGCAATTTTGATTATCAACATAAGTTACGCTGACATCTTTCCCTTCCAAAACAGTTTCTTTTCCATTCTTATTTTGGAACGTAATGCTCTCCAGCGCCGGTTCTTTTTCTTTTCCGTCATAAATATAAGAATCATTATCCAGTTTATAATCTACTACTTTTAACTCTGAAATGTCAGGCATGAATCCTGCAAGCAATACATCTGCTGACGTAAGTGTCGTCACAATGACAATCAATAATGTGATTGCTAACATGACCTGCCAATTCTTTTTCAAAAATGCTTTCATAGAAATCCTTTCGATATTACAGTTTAGTTGTTACAAAAATATCGTACAATGCCTGAATTGCACTGTCAAAATCGTGATTGCTCACACCTACTACGATATTGAGTTCACTGGAGCCCTGGTCAATCATCTTCACATTGATGTGCGCGTGTGCCAAAGCGGAAAAAATACGTCCTGATGTGCCACGTTTTGCCTTCATACCACGTCCTACAATCGCAATGAGTGCCAAATCAGATTCCAATTCAATGGAATCTGGATTCACTGCCTGATGAATTCCCGCGATTACTTTTTGCTCTTTCTCTTCAAATTCGGACTGATGAACAAGCACTGTCATGGTATCGATTCCGGATGGCATATGCTCGATGGAAATGCCATTATCTTCAAATACACTCAATACCTTACGGCAGAAACCGATTTCGGAATTCATCATTGCCTTTTCAATCGTAATCGATGCGAATCCCTGCTTACCGGCAATACCGGTAATGGTATATTTCGGGTCTCTGCAAGTTGCTTCTACAATCAATGTCCCTTTGTCCTCCGGCGCATTTGTATTGCGGATATGAATCGGAATCCCCTCTGTACGAATTGGGAAAATCGCATCTTCATGAAGCACGGTTGCTCCCATATAAGAAAGTTCACGCAATTCTTTGTAGGTAATCGCCTCAATCGCTTTCGGCTCACTAATAATTCTAGGGTCTGCAATCAAAAATCCTGAAACGTCTGTCCAGTTTTCGTATAAATCTACCTTGGCGGCTTTTGCTACGATAGAACCTGTAAGGTCAGAACCCCCTCTTGAGAATGTTTTGATACTTCCGTCAGGCATTGCCCCGTAAAATCCCGGAATCACTGCATATTCTACATTCCCCAAACGTTCTGTTAAAACTTCGTTTGTCTTTTCTGCGTCAAAAATACCGTTTTCATCAAAGAGAATCACTTCTGCAGCATCAATAAATTCAAAGCCCAAATAGTTAGACATGATAATACCGTTTAAGTATTCACCTCTGGATGCAGCATAATCTATTCCAATCTTATTTGCAAAGTTCTCCCGGATTACATCAAATTCACTATCCAGAGAAAGGTCCAAATTCAAACCTTGGATGATTTCATTATATCTTTCTTTGATTGCATCCAATTGATTTGTGAAATCCTTTTTTTCTACGGCTGCATTGTAGCAGGCATATAACATATCTGTTACTTTGGTATCTCCTGAAAAACGTTTTCCCGGTGCAGATGGCACTACATATCTTCTGCCTTTATCTGCACGGATGATATCTCCTACCTTTTTGAATTGTTCCGCACTTGCAAGTGAACTTCCGCCGAACTTTACAATCTTTTTCATTTCTCATTTCCTCCATGATTCCATATATTAGATTACTTCATGTAATGGTTTTCTGATTTTCTTTCGTGTCACTTCCACCAGTTGCAATTTTGTCACATCAACCAATGTGGTGGCAATCGGGTCTTTTTTTAATTCCTGCCCGAAAAAGGCAAGAAGCTCCTCCATATACTCCGGTTCAGACATATTGATAAAGTCAATTAAAATGATACCGGTCAGATTGCGAAGACGTATCTGTCTCGCTGTTTCCCTCGCCGCTTCCTCATTAATAGTTAAGTATGCCTTATGATTACGCTTTTTGTCAATACATTTTCCCGTATTTACGTCAATAACCGTCAATGCTTCTGTCGGTTGAATGACAAGATAAGCGCCGGATTTGAGCCATACACGCGCTTTCAAGGCATTTTCCAAGTGTTTTTCAATGCTGTAGAGTTTGTGCAGCGGCAACAGTTTGTCCTCGTATAAACGAAGTTTTGCCATATCTTCCGGCTGATTCTCTTTCAGATACGCTCTTGTCTCTTCGTACAGCGCTTTCTCTTCTATGATAATATCTGTCAAACCGTTCTGATTGATATTTTTTAAATCCGTCAAATACTCTCTCGGCGCTTTTTTCAGGCACGAAAAACACGTTCTTGTTTCTCCGGATTTTACAACCTCGTGGTAATCAAGGATAAGCCCATCAATTTCTGCTTTCAAAATCGCTGTATCTGCATCTTTTGCATTGGTACGCATAATAATGCCATACTCTTCGGATGCATACTCCTTTGCAAGCATCGTCAGCCGCTCTCTGTCTTCTTTCGGAAGCTTTGCGGAAGCTCCGATACGGGTATCACCACTTGTGAGCACAGCATATTTCCCGGTAAAACTCAATTTGCTGGTAACAGTCGGCATTTTTGTTTTGACCGCTTCCTTTGAAATCTGCACCAGAAGTTCATCTCCGATGCAAAGCGGTTTCTTGCCGATTTTATTGGTAAATATCGGAGCCGGATTTTCTTCCATCGCATAATAGCACTCCACGCCTTTTGCAATCTCGATAAAAGCTGCGCCGATATTTCCTACAATGTTTTTTACCTTTCCGATATAAATATTGCCAAGTTCTCCTTCTTTTCCCTGAATCTCATTTGCACAGTGAATTTCAACAGCATCTTCATTTTCAAAAACAGTTGTTATAATCTTGTTATTTAGTTTTGTAATCACTACTTTTCGATTCATTACCATACCTTATCTAAACTGACAAATTGTTTATTTCCCTCGTCTGCATATACTTCCAAGCGATGATGTGTGAAAGAAATGTTTTCCTCGTCTAGTCCTAAATAGCGGGCAAAAGCCTGCATCACCAATTCCGGTTTCAGATTCTCCACACTTCCTGTTGCGACCTGCATATAGACACTGTCACCACGCACTTCAAACTTATAAATCATCGGTTTGATATTCACATCTTTTTCACTCTTTTTGGTCTTCTTTGTGATATTGATTTCAGGCTGAGCCATAAAGCCTTCTGCCTTTTCTTTCCAGCCGCTTGGAAAAGCATCATATTTCACGGTTGACAAATAATCGGCGGCAGCTACGATTGACATACCTGTACGTTTCTTTTCGTCGGAAATCGGAACCATGTTGACGACTTCAATTCCCTCCACCACAACCTTGCTCATGCGTTTTATCGCTTCATTCATGTCAATCTCTTCGGCAAGTTCAATATCAAAATATTCTCCGTCACTTGTCACACCTACGCCTAAGGGATTCGCAAATGACATAATCATGTGAGGGCTGAATCCGCCTGTAAATGCAATTGGAATATCAGCTCTTCTCATCACTTTTTGAAAAAATCGCATAATGTCAAGATGTCCGATGAATTTCATGGCACCAAATTTTCGGAACTTAATTCTTGCCTTCAACGCAAACACCTCCTCCGTAAATACCTGCGCCGCAGCCTGAACACTGCATACGGCAGTTCGGTGTCACTTTTCCCTCCAGCGCTTTCTTCCATTCACGCTTGAGAAAATCCTTGGTAACTCCAATATCAATAAAATCCCATGGGAGGATTTCTTCCAAATCGCGTTCTCTCAAATTGTAGAATGCTATATCAACACCTGTATTCTCAAATGCCTGTATCCACAAATCATACTTGAAATGTTCTCCCCAAGAGTCGTAAATACAGCCCAATTTATATGCTTCCAAAAGAGCCTTCGACACTCTTCTGTCGCCGCGGGCAAACACTCCCTCCAAGACTGTCACATCGGCTTCATGCCAATTGTACTTTAGGCTCTTATGATTCAGCTGGGCTTTCATCTCATGATTTACAATATTTGCTTTTGCAATATAATCTTCACGGTTTAACATGGTTGCCCATTGGAATGGTGTAAACGGCTTTGGAATAAAGAATGAAGTGCTTGCCACAATCTGGCATTTCCCGTTTCTTTTATCTTTCGGAATCTCATAATAGCGTCTTGCAACTTTGTCGGAAAGACGCGCAATATCCTTCATATCCTCTTCCGTCTCTGTCGGAAGTCCAAGCATAAAATAAAGTTTTACACGTGACCATCCGCCTTCAAAAGCCTGTCCGGCGCCTTCCAGGATAATCTCCTCCGTAAGACCTTTGTTGATTACATCACGAAGTCTCTGAGAGCCCGCTTCCGGCGCAAATGTCAAACTGCTCTTTCGAACATCCTGCACTTTACTCATAACGTCCAATGAAAATGAATCAATACGAAGAGAAGGGAGGGAAATGTTAATCCCTTTCCCTTTGAACTCATCGATTAAAAATGTTACCAATTCCTCTAACTGCGAGTAATCACTGGAACTTAAGGAACTAAGTGAAATCTCCTCATGTCCTGTGTTTTTAAGCATCTTACATGCATATTCTTTCAGCATTTCTACGTCACGTTCACGTGTAGGTCTGTAAATCATGCCTGCCTGACAGAAACGGCAGCCGCGTATGCAGCCACGCTGGATTTCAAGCACCACTCTGTCCTGCGTCGCTTTGATAAATGGCACTACAGGTTTTTCAGGATAAAATGTATTTGTCACATCAAGCACCATTTGCTTTTGAATCACGCTCTTCGCATGCTCATTATTCGGTGTAAAGGATGCAATGGTTCCGTCTTCATGATATGTGACATCATAGAACGCAGGCACATAAAGCCCCGGAAGCTCAGCTGCCATCTCTAAAAATTCTTTTCTGGATTTTCCGGATGCTTTCCATTCCTTATATTTATCCATCAATTCATAGTAAACGGTCTCTCCTTCTCCGACATAAAAAATATCAAAGAAATCTGCAAGCGGTTCCGGATTATAAGTACAAGGACCTCCGCCGATTACAATCGGGTGTTCCTTCGTTCTGTCTTTTGCAAACATTGGAATCTGCGCAAGGTCAAGCACCTGCAAAATGTTCGTGTAACACATTTCATATTGGATGGTAATTCCTATAAAATCAAAATCCTTAATTGCATCCTGAGACTCCAACGCAAACAATGGAATATTCTCCTTGCGCATAATCTTATCTAAATCTGTCCATGGCGAATATACCCGCTCGCACCAGATATCATCACGACGATTTAACATATCGTAAAGAATCTGGATTCCCAGATGAGACATACCGATTTCATAGACGTCGGGAAATACAAATGCAAAACGGATATCCACATCCTCTTTCTTTTTCATAACGGCATTTACTTCGTTTCCGATATAGCGTGCCGGTTTGTCCACTTTCATTAAAATCTCATCAGATAAAGCTAATTTTCTCAATTTTTATCTCCTTATTTGGGGATATTTGTCATAATATCCTCTTTTATCTCGTAAATTACCGTTTTTACCTCATCCATTTTGTCTTCTTTTACAATTACAAAAGCGCCAATCAGAAGTACCAGAATAAGAACTGTAATTTTAAGAGAGCCTCTCCTGCTTTTTTGCGGTTCTTGTTGATACAAACTTTTGTATACAGAACTGTATCTTGGATGAACTGCCGGTGGGGCATACTTATCTGAATACAGTTGTCTCGTTTGGTTTAAAAGCTCCGTGCGTCTTTTTTCAGTTTCCGTCATATCTTCTCCAATCCTCACAAAAGGAACATATACTATGTAACATAATATATGCCCCTTACGTAATTACTTAGAAGATTAACGGTCCGAAAGTTCTTTTGTAATGTCTTCCCATGTAACGCCACGCTCCACCATAAGTACCATGGCATGGTACAAGAAATCAGATAACTCGTATTTGATTTCCTCCGGATTCGGATTCTTGGCTGCAATCACAAGTTCCGTTGCTTCCTCTCCAACTTTCTTTAAAATTTTATCAATACCTTTGTCAAACAGATAATTTGTATACGAACCTTCTTTTGGGTTCTTCTTGCGGTCCACAATGGTATCATAGATACTTTCAAATATTAACAGTGGGTTGGTTTCATCAAAGTCATTTCCCACCAAAGGCTGGAAAAAGCAAGTCGGATTTCCTGTGTGGCACGCTGCTCCCACCTGATATACCTTTGCCAGAATCGTATCCAAATCACAATCTATGGTGAGCGATTTCACATATTGGAAATGTCCTGAAGTTTCACCCTTTACCCAAAGCTGATTTCTACTGCGGCTGAAATAAGTCATTTTCCCCGTTTTGATAGTCGTATCGTAAGCTTCTTCATTCATATATGCCATCATCAAAACTTCACCGGTTTTATAATGTTGTACAATGACCGGAATCAATCCGTCTGCATTTAACTTGAATTCTGAGAAATGCATTCTGCTTGCAAAGGTGGTCATATTGATTCCCTGCTCCTCACAGGTAGTCTTAAACTCCTGCAAATCCAAGTCCAACTGACTTACAAATTTTCCGGAAATGCCTTCAATACCTTCCTTTTTCAAAATACGGAGCACTTCTTTTTCCTCTAACACATCCGTAAAAATCACAGTCGGAATATTTGTAATTCCCGTCACGGAATCAAGGTCGGGACGGTGCATGAAAATAATCTCTGATGCATAGTCCTCAATCAAATGACGGCTCTTATATAATCTGTCGAAATCATTTAATGACACTGCTATTTTCTCTTTTCCGAAGCGTTTTGACACTTCTTCCACCAATTCCACCCCTACCGTCTTAGAAAGGTTTAAAATAGCCTTTTTCGCACCTGTGTACAAAATTTTCTTTACATCTTCCTGTCTGCGGATATTTCCGCCTGCACTCATTGGGATGCGAATCAAACGGTTAATCTTTTTCATCAGATCAATTGCGTTGTCATGGTCCTTATCATTTTTTGACAAGTCAAAGACAATCAGTTCATCTGCTCCTTTTTCACTGTATTCTTTTGCAAGTTCCACAACATCTTCGGAAATCACTTCCATGTTGTCAAACCACTTTACCGCCTTTCCCTGGTATATGAAAATACTCGGGATTAATTTCTTATATGTCATTATGCTAAACTTCCTTTCGTTGACCACACATCTTTCATGCGCGGTTCTTCCATCGTTGCCATATCAAGGGCTTTTCCGAATGCTTTAAAGAGCGCTTCAATCATATGATGATTGTTTGTGCCGTCAAGCACTTTCAAATGCAGGTTCATTGCTACACTGTATGAAATCGCATAGAAAAACTCCCGTACCATTTCTGTATCAAGTTCTCCTGATTTTTCAGCCGTAAACTCCGCATCATATTTCAAATAAGGTCTTCCGGATAAATCGATTGCACAAAGAGCCAAAGTCTCATCCATTGGCAGCATGAAGCTTCCGTAACGTTTGATACCCTTTTTCTCGCCCAACGCTTTTGCAATGGCTTGTCCAAGGACGATTCCGGTATCTTCAACAGTATGATGACTATCCACATACAAATCGCCTTCTACTTCCACTTTCAAATCAAACAGGCCATGTCTTGCGAACCCGTCTAACATATGGTCAAAGAAACCGATTCCCGTATGAACATCCGTCTTTCCCTGCCCGTCTAAATTGATTGTAAGTGTGATTTTTGTCTCTTTCGTTTGTCTTTCACATGTTGCAATTCTTGCTTCCATCATTGATTCCTCGATTCTGTTTATTCAAATCTTACTTTAATTGAATTTGCGTGCGCCGTCAACTTTTCTGCCTCTGCAAAATGTTCGATATCGGTATGGACCTCTTCCAAAGCCTCTCTCGAATACGAAATAATGCTGGACTTCTTAATAAAATCATCCACACTGAGCGGTGAGAAGAATTTTGCCGTTCCGTTTGTCGGTAACACGTGATTTGGTCCTGCAAAATAGTCTCCCAATGGCTCGCTGCTGTACTCACCGATAAAGATTGCTCCCGCATTTCGCACTTTCATCATAACATCATATGGGTCTTTTGTCATGATTTCTAAATGTTCTGATGCAATTTCATTTGCAATATCAATTACATCTTCTATGGTATCGGCCACCAGAATGTAACCGTAATTATCAAGAGATTTTCTCATAATCTCTGTTCTGGAAAGTTCTTCCACAAAGACTTCCACTTGGTCAGAAACCTGTTTTGCCAACTTTTCACTGGTTGTGACAAGGATGGCTGATGCAAGTTCATCATGCTCCGCCTGTGACAATAAATCAGCAGCCACATAACGCGGATTTGCCGTCTCGTCTGCAATCACAAGAATCTCACTCGGTCCTGCAATGGAATCGATATTTACATGTCCGTATACCGCTTTCTTTGCAAGAGCTACATAGATATTTCCAGGTCCTACAATTTTATCTACTTTCGGAATGCTTTCCGTGCCATACGCCATAGCGGCGATTGCCTGCGCACCGCCTGCTTTGTAGATGACATCTACTCCCGCTTCTTTTGCCGCCACCAATGTGTTTGGATTCACCTTTCCGTCTTTTCCCGGAGGTGTTGTCATCACGATTTCATCAACGCCTGCAACTTTCGCAGGTAAGATATTCATCAGTACCGAAGACGGATAGACTGCTTTTCCTCCCGGAACATATACACCTACGCGATGAAGCGGTGTCACCTTCTGTCCGAGCATGGTTCCGTTTGGTTTACTGTCAAACCAACTGTACTGTTTTTGCTTTTCATGATAAACTCTGATATTCTCTTTCGCCTTGCGGATAATCTCGATTAAAGAAGCATCTACCGTTTCATATGCTTCTTTGATTTCTTCCTCTGTAACCACAATGTTTTTTGCAGTAATATCAGCCCCGTCAAACTTCTTTGTAAATTCAAATACAGCCTTATCTCTATCCGTCTTTACCGCTTCCAAAATAGCAGCCACACGTGCCTCGTATTCCGGATATTGGTTCGGACTTCTTTTTAATAAATCTTCCAAAAGATTTTTCTTTGTATTCTCATTCAGCTTTTGAATTCTCATCCAATTATGCCTCCTTCAAAAGTGCTCTTAATTTCGTAATCAAATCTTTGATTCGTTCGTTTTCCAATCGCATACTGACCGGGTTGACAATCATGCGTGCGGACAACGGACAAACTTCTTCCAATACGTCCAGATTGTTTTCCCGGAGCGTAGAGCCCGTCTCCACGATATCCACAATCACTTCCGACAGACCTACAAGCGGTGCCAATTCAATAGAACCATTCAATTTGATAATCTCAACTGTCTGATGCTTTTTGTTATAGAAATAATCTTTCGCAATGTTTGGATATTTTGTTGCCACACGAATCAATTCGCGGTGTTTTAATAATTCTTCTGCCGATTTCGGCCCACATACACACATGTGGCAATTGCCGAAACGAAGGTCCAGCACTTCGTGAACTTTGCGTCCTTCTTCCAAAATCGTATCTTTTCCTACAACGCCGATATCAGCTGCCCCATATTCTACATAAGTCGGAACATCCGGGCCTTTTGCCAGGAAAAACTTTAACTTTAATTCTTCATTTACAAAAATCAACTTTCTGGAATCTTTATCTTTCATTTCCTGGCAGGTGATGCCTAACTCTTCCAAAAGTGCCAATGTCTTGTGTGCAAGGCGGCCTTTTGTCAATGCAAATGTCAAATATCTCATATCGATTCCCCCTACCTTATTTTATCTTCTTTGTGACTATCTGTTTTTTCCCTGTTTTCAGGTTAATCATTTCAATCTCATTATTTGCTTTCAAATACATCATGCTGATGCATAAATTTTGTTTTGCGTGGGCAATATAGTCCTCTAAGGTCTTATCGTCCCTCTTCTTAGTCATCTCTGTCTGTTTTCCGTTCCTGCGAAAATCTCTTGCAACTGATAAGGCTTCTGCGTGTCTACCCTCTTCATATAATACAAAAGTCGTCTTATATTCGCAAGGAATCTCCACTTTTTGTCTTGCAAACGCACTGAGCAGTTCATCCACTACGATGACAAAACCGATAGACGGAGAAACTTTTCCGAATTTTTCCAAAAGGTTGTTATAACGTCCGCCTTTTACAATGGCATCTCCTGTTCCGTATGTGTAACCACGGAAAATAATACCCGTGTAATAACCATATGTACCACTCATGCTAAGGTCAAATGTAATATGCTTTTCCACTCCGTAAGAAACAAGAATTGCATAGATTTCTTCCAAACGTTTTACTGCATCCAGCGTTTTAAAATTGAGTGAAATCTTCTTGGCTTCTTTCAAAACTTCTGCTCCGCCAATCAACTCCGGAAGAATTTGAAATGCTGCTTTCGCAGTTACTTTTACCTGTTTGCTTTCCAAAAGTTCGTCCACACCAAAGTAGTTTCGGTTCTTAATCAATCCACGAAGAAGCAGTTCATCTTCCTCATTCAATTCTGTCTCCTCGATCAATCCTTCAAAGAAATCCACATAACCGATATGAATCTGGAAATCTTTTAATCCTACTTCTCTAAGGCTTGCCGCTGCCATGGCAATCATCTCAGCGTCCGCTTCCACATTATCAACACCGATTAACTCTGCACCGAGCTGTGTATTTTCACGAAGTCTTCCCTGATAATTGGAATGATTAATGAATGTATTTCCTTTGTAGCACAGACGAATCGGCATGTCCTCTGATTCATAGACGCTTGTTGCTACTCTCGCAATAGAAGGTGTGATATCCGGCCTGAGAACCAGTGTATTTCCCTCTTTATCAAAAAACTTATATAATTCTTTAGAAGGAATCGTTCCTATCTCTTTTCCGAATACATCAAAGTATTCAAACATCGGAGTCTGAATATCCTGATACCCGTACAGATGTAATACTTTCTGTAACGTCTCCTCCAAAATCAATTTCTTTTTAAATTCTAATCCATAAATATCTCTTACACCTTCAGGTGTGTGCATTTGTTGCTTCATATACTCCTCCTGTCAATCATGCAAATCCAAATCTTTTTGCAGTGCATCCAAATACGGCACATAACAACCGTTTTTTAACTGCATAAAAAATTCCGGATTTAACTCTTCATAGCGGAAACTTTTTCTTCCGCCCTCA
>CAZRZV010000045.1:0-11269 GCA_964604665.1 uncultured Faecalimonas sp.
ATTTCCTGTATAGTGATTAAACACGCCGTCAGTTGCATTTGCTGTCGTTTGTGTGATTGAAGCTGCGGTAAGACGACCATCAATACCAAGATAATCATGATTTACCCAGACCCAAATGTCATTGTCGGCCGCGTCCAAGTCATACGCCGGCTGTCCTTTTGGTAATCCGGTACAGCGAATTAGGTTTAACCCTGCTTTCAAGGTCACGGTCAACGAAATTCCCTGGGTGCCACTGTTCACTGATGTTCTTGGCATAATTGCCTGATATGTCTGATGTTCGTTTACCAGCACCGCAATATAAGGATCCTCACTCCAACCTCCCGGATTGCTATCGTTAGTTCCTACCTCAAATCCGACCTCGATATGGTACTCCCCGTCTTGTGGAGCTGTAACCGCATACTGCACATAGGAGGTATACTTATCTGTCTTATAATCACCGCTTCCGCCCTTGTCCAGAAACTGCGCCATCTCTTCATAAGTATATTGTTGCGGACTCGCATTGCCTGCTCCCGTATCGTTCGCTTGATATCCATGGCATACGGAAGCTTCAGCTTCAACACGCGTCTCATCTGTAGATGCCCCGTTGGCGTACATAGAAAGATTACTCGCCATCCCAGACATTAGTACTGCCGTTGCAAGCACAACCGCAAATATTTTTCGTATTTTCATATCACTTTTCCTCCTACTTACTGTTACAATTGACAATACTACATTTCCCCCCCCAGTCAAGGCACACGGATTAAATTTTTATACCTGACAGCACTAATTTCTACATATCAACACTAAAATACCTTCAAACGCAACAATGGAGCGGGATTTGTTAAAATCCCACCCCAACTATTGACTTAGAACCCTAATTTTAAGAATTTTTATTCATCAAAATCTGCCCTTTTTATTAGCAGCAAAAGAAATTATAACCTAATAAAAGAAATGCAATAACAACCAGTATCCCTACAAACAAATTTGGCAGTAACATCATAATCACCATTCCCATAGCTATAAAGAACAGTGCAAACCCAATTACTCTTCTCATCTAATCCCTACCAAGTATTTGTCTGTATTAGTTTATGCTCACAACTCGTCTATGATTCCTGCTGCGCGTCATCCAACATGTCATCAATGTCTTCTTCTGTTACTTTCTTATCTTTTCTGTTTTCAAAACGGTCAACCACATCCGGAATTAAATCTAAAATCTTAGTTACCGTATCCTGATTTTTAATATTTACTAATTTTGTTCTTCCGTTTTGAATCACAAGAACCGCACTTGGTGACATCTTTCCGCCAAGTCCGCCCGCGCCTTTTTCCTGCTTTTCACCACTGAATGCCCCCGCTCCAATTCCAAATGAAACGTCAATCAACGGCAAAATAATTGTATCCCCAATGTGAATCGCATCACCTACAACCGTCTTTGATGAAATCATTCCGTCCATTCCTTGAAACAATGCCTCTACTGTTGAATTAAAACTGTTTCCTGCCATCTTCTTTTCCTCCTAATTTTTATCTTTTCCAATTTTGAATTGCTTTATAGGTCCTTTGTACATTTTTATCAAAAAACAAATGGAAGAATATTACCAACAGATGCACACATCTGATATATCCTTTTAGAAATGCATCTCCCTCTATGATCTGCTTTTCAAAATCCGGCTCAATATTGATACTCCTAAAATAAAACGGATACAATATGCTCAGGGCAGCTAATGTTTTTCCTGTCACTGCCGGATCCTCAAAGCCAAAGTGAAGATACATTCTCAATTGTCGGGGTCTGATATGTTTTAGTAATCTGCCCGTCTCTTTGGTTAAAAGTTTCCATGCCGATTTATGGGTTTCATCTGCAAGGAACTTCTGTAACTTCCTTTTCTGCCTTATCAGTGATTTTATTTTATCATAGATATTTCGTATTGTACAATGAATCTTATCATAAATACGCTTGAATATGCATTTTTGCTTTTCAGTCTTTGCATCACCCAACTGTTCTCCTGACTGTGTGTCTTGTCCTGTTTCCTGCTCCACTTCATCCTGTTCAAAAAAAATCTCATCGCCATCTTCGCCATCTTCATCAAATGTTTCCTTTGATAGTTTCTCCGGTTTCACTTTCTTTGCCACATTCATCCTTTTCCAGAATATGCGTACTTGCCAAGTGGTTTTCTTCTCTTCATAGATAACATACCCTACAATCAGATGCAAAAACCACGAAAATTTGAATTTTGCTTTCAGACTGCTCAAATCACCGCTGACACTTGCATTGCCACGGTAACGAATCGGAACAAAACAGACACTGCAAATAAGCAATACCAATATTCCCAGTATTACCAGAAGTAAGATTCCTATTATTTTCAAAAGCAGCCATAAAATATGTAGCATACAGACACCTATTCTTTTCTTTCCTCAAATTCTCGTTGCCGCTGTAACAGATATCGGCGTATATCTGTGCCTTTCGTATTGTCATACACTTCCTGTGTGATTTGTTCTACAATACGGAATGCCTCCGATTTTCCTTTTGCAAGACCGATAATAAATGGAGCGTGTCTTCCAAATACCTTTTGTTGCAGTGACAGTGAATCATAAAACTCCAATTGATTTGCTTCATTTTCCGTCAGAGTGATTACGTACACATCCATTTGACATTTTTTCTTTTTTAATTTTTTTATAATATCTTCTCTCTTTTCCTGCAACTCTTCCGTCACATAAAGATCATGATAAAACTTCATCCTATTCCCTCTGATTCTAATAATAAGCATCCAGCACTTTTTTTGCAACCATCAAAGCGCTCATCCCTGAATTATCTGCACTCTCAACAACCACCGTGATTACCAGTTCCGGGTTCTCCACATTTGTAAAACCCGTAAACCATGAATGAGACTTTTCCTTATCGCTACTGTATTCCGCAGTTCCTGTCTTTCCTGCAACAGTGTATTCAGCTCCGTTTAATGCTTTTCCTGTTCCCGATGTTACAACACCCGTCATATATTCTTTTAACTGCGTCGCTTCATCTAAACTCATAAGCGTTCCATATTTTTTAGGCAGTGTCTTTTCTATTGATTTTCCCTTGTAACTTTCAACGCGGTCTACTAAATATGGTTTCATCAATGTTCCGCCATTTGCAATGGATGCGGTAATTAATGCAATATGATATGGACTCACCTGTGTCTTACCTTGTCCAATTGCCGTCATCATAACTTCATCCGCCAAAGCATCTTCTGTCAATCTGAATTTACTTTCTGTATACGGAAGCAATGTTGGTAATTTCATATTAAACAGCAAGTCCTTTGCTGTTTTTTCAAAAGAATTTAAATTCAGTTGTAAACCAATATCAGAATAAGATGCATTGCACGAGTTTGCAAAAGCCCCTGCTAAATCTTCTGCACCGTGAACGCGGTTTCCTGCGCAATGTATCGTCGTTCCATATGCCGTGATTTCTCCCGTACAGTTATATGCATAGGAAGCATAGTTGCTTTTTTCGCGTACATATTCCAATGTTGTGACTATTTTAAATACAGACCCCGGAGCATAGGCGCCCTGCATCGCCCTGTTCAAGAGAGAACTGTTCTCATCCTGAAGCAACCCGTCCCAATCCAATGCAATCGTATTTGGATTAAATGTTGGCTTTGAAACCATAGTAAGCACCTTTCCGGTACTTGCTTCCATTACAATCACTGCGCCTTTATAACTGCCAAGCGCATCATATGCCGCTTGCTGCAGGTTAGTATCTAAGGTCGTAATTACATTGTCACCGATATTTTTCTCTTCATTCCATTCTGTTTTAATATGTTCTATGAATGGTGCATTTGACGTTAGCAGTTTGAAATTTTCGGTGGATTCCAAACCGGATTTTCCCATATCATCATAACCGACCACGTGTGCATACAAGTCACCATATGGGTATTTTCTTGTTTCTTCTCCGTCCTCATCCACAACTGTTTCTGCCAACACGTTCCCCTGAGCGTCCAAAATCTTCCCCCGCACCACTCTGTCTGCCATAAAATCAAGTCGGACATTATACGGACTATTGACGATATCTTTGCTTTTTACAGCTGTAAAATATACAATATATCCCATCATGCACAAAAACAGCGCGATAAAAAAATAGGTTACATTCACTAATTCCTTGTTTCTCATCTCGTCCTGTTTTCGTTTTTTGGATTTATTCGACGATACGCGAGGTTCGTCTTCGTCCAGAATCTGAACGTCCGGCATTTCCCCGAGTAGAAGGTCGAGTTCTGCCTGATTTCTTTTCTTCTTTTTTTCTTTCAACTTCTTCCTCGTCCTCTCTAAGCACATACAAACCTTGAATAATGGCAAACATAATCAATGTGCTCGCCACTGAACTTCCTCCATAACTTACTAGCGGGAGAGTCACACCCGTAGATGGTATAAACTTTGTCACACCACCTATTGTAATAAACGTTTGAAAAATATAACATGTTCCGAGTCCAAGTGCTATCAATCTATAAAATTGGTTTTTCAATTTCATTGCAATATTCAAAAACATAATATAACAACTGAGACAGATTAATATCAATCCCAAAGCAAATATCAATCCCATCTCTTCTGCGATTGCCGAAAAAATAAAATCCTCATCCGCAACAGGAATTGCATCTGCTTTTCCTTGTCCCAGTCCGGTTCCAAGCCAGCCTCCTGTTCCGATTGCAAATAATGATTGAGCCACCTGAAAGCCCCCTTTATTGTATACGGCAAACGGGTCTTGCCACACCAGAACTCTCACTCTTACATGATTGAATAGTTTGTAGGCTCCCACGGCTGCCACACTGCCTGCACAAAGTCCTGCGGCAATATAAAGAAGCTGTCTGGTTGCCACATAAAGCATAACCAAATATACTACAAAGATAATCAACGCCGCGCCTAAATCTTTTGATACCACCAGTATCAAAACATGAAATGCTGCAACCATGGTTGTTATCACTACATCCCTGAATGTTGTCACTTTGCTAAAACTTGCGGCAACAAAAAATACAAAGATAATCTTTACAAATTCGGAGGGCTGAATCCCAAATCCCGCAATTTCAAAACCAAGTTTTGCGCCTCCGGAAACCTGTCCGACAACCACCACCAATGCCAATGCAATGAGCCCGATACCTCCATAAAACGCTTTCCATTCTGAAAGTCGTTTTGCCTTACGTATGATAATAGGTATGACTAGACTCAACGCAATCGCCACCGCCGCAATAATCGTCTGCTTCACCGATTTATTAAATTTCAATCTGGTTATCATAATAAATCCAATTGTCAAAAGCATGCACATATTGTTCACAATCAGCCGCGACGCTTTGGGATAGATTTTTGAATAAAGCAATATAGTCGCCAGCAAAATGCCTGCCTGTATCACGTAAAGTAATAATATTTTGATTTCTTCTGTTTTTAAATACATGCTTATAAATGCCATAAAATGTATCATAAACATGATTCTGTTTTGGTTTCGTAAAATACCCTTTTTCTTATTTGCATCACGATATGCAAATACCGTAAAACATTGGTATGCATATATCATAATCAGAAGAATCATCAGGTATTTTGCACATTCAGTTGTAATATTCGCCAATCTCTCACCTACTTTATTCCACGTTTAAAATGCCCTCTTGTAAATTCCATGTCCGGTTCTGCAAAAGAACCTTGTCCCAAAAATACGCTCTCATACAATTCCATAATTTTTCGAACCTGATTTGGTTTTTCAATTGTAAAATGCAACCTTAATGCCTTTGGACTTAGTTTTTGTATTTCTTCCTTTTGATCCGGCAACATTACCGGAGCTGTATTATATATAACATTATAACAATAATCGCAATGATTTTTTACCGTAAATTCTTTTCGATATCGATCCTTGAATGTAATGCGTCCTTCCTGCTTTTTACATCCTTTTGTTGTCTTTATAATACACTGGGCGGATATCATCATCGGAAAATACCCATAAACCACCAAATCGCTGTCTTCCAGTCCAAGTTCCTGCAATTCTCTGCAATTTAATTCCAATGGCGCCGTCAAAGATGTAATTCCTTCGTTATGCCAAAAACGTTTTGCATATCGGTTAAACTGATACAGACTGTAATCTGTCACGATAGTTCCTGGATAATCATGTTCACGCAAAAATTCATAACTTTCGTAGTTTCTGACCAGCACTCCATCCCAACGCAAACCGAAAAGCTGTTCATAGGCTTCCTCATATTTTTTTCTGCTGTCACTGCGGAAAATATGAGGCATCGCCAAATATATCTCTTTCTTGCATTCATGTACCTTTGCAATCACCGTAGCCGTTTGCGGATTACTCCAAATTTGTCTAATCGCATTGGCATCCAAATAAATGCGTTTAATGCTGTCTGTTTCGGCTAACACATCTACTTGTTCCAATTCTTCCGCATAAGCATAAAAGAGTTTTGTATCCACGGATTTGGCAGCCTGTTTGGCATGATATGAAAATTCTTTTTCACTGTCCCTGCGATAACTTTTCAAAATCGTTTTTTGCAGCAGTTCTATGCCGGCTCTTCGAAGTTCATTCAAACTCTGCATTGGAATAAACAACGCTCCGTCTAAACCAATCTCCAAATGTTCAAATTCAAATTCCGTATTTCCCGTTTTTCTCATTTGCTTTCCGATACGGTCTTTGTCCATTGGCTGGTTGAGCGCCTGCTGTGGCATATCCCCCTTCACTTCCACCTGTATGTCCTTGTAACTCAGGATAAGCACGGATTGTTGCCCCTCGGAAAGAATCAATCTTCCACCAATCTTTTCCTTTAACTTACATTTTAAAATGATGTCCTGTATTTCACGGATTAAACTTTCATTACGGACACGATTCAGCACAGTGCCTTTTTCAAACATCTGCTTTACATGAGTGCTAAAAGTATAGGTTTCTCCCTTTCTCACACCATTTGCAAAGGTGAAATTCTCTTTTCCGTCGGGCATTTCAACCACATCCCTCGGATGAATGTCTGTTATCGCCTGCACCGTTACTGACTTCCCGCCTGATTTTATGACGCGAAGTACAGGTACTCCTGCATGATTCGGTCTGTCAAGGGAGAGCATCTCTCTCCCATTTTGTGTATGATAATAACCGCCATGTGAACCACCGCGATTATATAAATCCATTAACTTTTCTTTGTCTTTCGGGTCTACTTTGAATCCCTTTTTCCCCTTTTCAAAATACAAATCTACATATTTACGATACATAGCCGTAACAAGTGCCACGTACTCCGGCTTTTTCATACGTCCTTCTATCTTAAAAGAATAGATTCCTGCTTCAATCAATTCCGGAATGTATTCCAAGGTGCAAATATCTTTTAAACTCAAAATATACTGTGCTTCTTTTTCACCGTCCACTTTATATGGCAAACGGCAGGGCTGTGCACATTGTCCTCGATTCCCACTTCTTCCGCCAAGCATACTGCTGTATAAACATTGTCCCGAATAGCAATAACAAAGCGCCCCATGCACAAAACTTTCAATCTCTAAATCTGTAGATTCGGAAATCTTTCTAATCTCGTCAATATGCATTTCTCTGGAAGTGACAACTCGTTCCACCCCCTGCTTTTCCAAAAATCTGGCGCCCGCCAAATCGGTAATCGTCATCTGGGTGCTCGCATGAATCGGCAAATCAGGAAAATACTCTTTGATAAACGATAAGACACCGATGTCTTGTACTATAACAGCATCTATCCCTTGTTTGTAATATGGCAGCAGATAACGATATAAATCTTCTTTTAATTCCCGTTCTTTTAACAATGTATTAACCGTAAGATATATCTTTCTGCCATGTAAATGTACAAAATCAATTGCTTCAAGCATTGTCTGTTCATCCAGATTATCCGCATATGCTCTCGCACCAAATCTTGTGCCGCCAATATAGACCGCATCCGCCCCTGCCAAAACAGCAACTTTTAAACTTTCATACGAACCCGCAGGCGACAGGATTTCAATGTTTCTTTTCATAAATCATCAATCTCCCAATATTAGAATAAGAGTTCGCTTAGGAACTCTTATCATCTACGATTTTTCATCTCAACATCCATTTTTGCAATTTTCATCTGCAACTGTTGTTTTTCTTCTTTCAGCTTTGCTATCTCCTGTTCCAGATTCTCACATTTAATCTGGGTTGAAATCAACTCGTGCTTTAAGTCATACATCTCTTTATCTTTTTGCTCCACATCCAATTCCAATGTAGAACCTTGTCTTTTCGCTTTAAAATAATCATCTGCAATATTCAATGCAAGCAGTATGCTTCTATTCTCCGCGCTTTGTCTGCGATATCCTTCGATACTTGTGCATTCCGTAATCTTATGATTCAAGTATGTAGATACTTTCTGTAAATATTCTTCGCTTTCAAACCCGCTTAAGGTAAATACTTTTCCGCCGATTAGTACTTCTGTACAATTTTTTGAAGATGCCATAGGATTCTCCTTCTATATCTTTTGTTTCTGATACCATTATAAACTATCCAACCTCAAAAACCAACTCTTTTATTGATTTTCATATGGAATACCAAGATGTGTATATGCATGCTGCGAAGCAGTTCTGCCCTTCGGTGTTCTGTTAATAAAACCATTCTGAATTAAATACGGTTCATATACATCCTCAATGGTGCCTGCATCTTCTCCGATAGACGCCGCCAATGTATCAAGTCCCACAGGACCCCCTTGGAATTTCACAATGATTGTTTCCAAAATATTCCTGTCTACATGGTCAAGTCCATAACGGTCCACATCAAGCAAATCAAGTGCATACATAACTACTTCTTCTGTAATCACACCATCATATTTTACCTGTGCGAAATCACGCACACGTTTTAACAAACGATTTGCCAAACGCGGGGTTCCTCTGGAACGTCTTGCAATTTCCAAAGCTCCGTTTGGTTCAATATCCACATCCAGCACAGATGCGGAACGCATAATAATGGACTGCAATTCTTTCTCTGTATAGAATTCCAAACGATGAACCACGCCGAAACGGTCCCTAAGCGGCGCTGTCAGCATACCTGCCCTCGTAGTTGCTCCTACTAACGTAAACTTTGGCAATTCCAATCGAATGGAACGGGCACTTGAACCTTTCCCTATCATAATATCTATCGCGAAATCTTCCATGGCGGGATAAAGTACTTCTTCTACCTGACGGTTCAAACGATGAATTTCATCCACGAAAAGTACATCCCCTTCTTGAAGATTGTTCAGTATTGCCGCCATCTCCCCCGGCTTTTCAATTGCAGGACCCGATGTAATCTTTAGATTCACGCCCATCTCATTTGCAATAATGCCTGCAAGAGTCGTTTTCCCAAGTCCCGGAGGTCCATAAAACAATACATGATCCAAAGACTCTTCTCTGGATTTTGCTGCTTCAATATACACTTTTAAGGTTGCCTTGGCTTTTTCCTGACCGATATAGTCCTTTAAAAGCTGCGGGCGCAAATGGTTTTCAATCTTGAAATCCTCTTCTAAATTTTCGGTTGTAATAATTCGTTTTTTCATACTCGCACCTTACTAAAACATAAATTTCAAAGCCTGCTTCAACACATCTTCAACCGTGGTTTCTTCAGTCATTTCTACCTTTTTAACAGCCTTCAAAGATTCCGCATTGCCATATCCCAATGCCACCAGCGCCTGAACAGCCTCCGATTGTATCCGGCCGCCGGCCTGTGATACCGGTTCGTCTTTTACCACGGCATTTTTCTCCAGAACCTCTTCTAGGTTCAGTTTGTCTTTCAATTCTATAATCAATTTCTCCGCGGTCTTTTTCCCGATACCGGGTGCGCCTGAAATCGCCTTTACATCATGCGACATCACTGCAAAGCAAAGTTCATCGGATGACAAGTGGGACAAAATGCTAAGCCCGCCTTTCGGTCCAATACCACTGACCGTAATTAACAATTTAAACACACGCAAATCATCTTGCGTAAGGAAACCGAATAACTGCATTGCATCTTCACGCACATTCATATATGTATACAGTTTCACTTCTTCACCGATTGCTGGAAGCAAGTTCATGGATTGTGCAGGCATATAAATGCCAAATCCCACGCCATTTACCTCTACAACGGCTTTTTCTTCCTCAATTGCAATTAATTCTCCTCTGATATACGATATCATGCTTTTACCATCCAATCTTGCTATACGCACAAATAGAGACTAACAGGTAGTCTCTATTTGCAATTTGTTTCTACTTATTATTCAGCTGTTTCTTCTTCAACCGCTTCAGCAACTTCTTCAACTGCTTCTTCGACAACCTCTTCTACAGGTTCTTCTGCCGGTTCCGGAACCGGTTCTAAAGCTTTCATGCTAAGGCTGATTTTTTTCTCTTCTTCGTTTAAGTCAACCACTTTTGCTGTGATTTCCTGACCGATTGTCAATACATCAGAAGGTTTTTCCACATGTGCTCTTGAAATCTGCGATACGTGAAGCAATGCATCCACACCCGGCGCCAATTCAACAAATGCACCAAAATCTGTCATTCTTGCTACTTTACCGGTCACTTCATTGCCAACTGCAAATTTCTCTGCCGCATCTACCCACGGATTTGAATCCGGGAACTTGAGGCTCAGAGCCACTTTTGTTTCATTGATATCTTTGATAAGAACCTTTACTTCTTCGCCGACTTTGAATACCTTCTTAGGATTTTCCACTCTTCCCCATGACATTTCTGAAATATGTAAGAGTCCGTCAACGCCGCCTAAATCAATGAATGCGCCAAAATCCGTAACATTTTTAACCGTACCAACCACGGTATCACCAACATTTAATTTTGCGAATAATTCTTTTCGCAATTCTGCTTTCTCAGCAACTAAAAGTTGTCTTCTGTCACCGATAATTCTATTTCTTCTTGGATTGAATTCGCTGATTACAAATTCGATTTCCTGTCCTTGGTATTTGCTCAAATCTTTTTCATAAACATCTGATACTAAACTTGCAGGAATAAATACTCTTGCTTCTTCCACAACAACACTTAATCCGCCGCCGAGAATCTGTGTTACAGTAGCTTTTAATACTTCTTTATTTTCAAAAGCTTCCTTTAATCTTTCATTTCCTTTTTCTGCCGCCAGTTTCTTATAGGTCAACAGAACTTGTCCTTCCCCGTCATTTACTTTCAACACTTTAACGGTCATTGTATCGCCGACAGATACTAACGTCGTCAGGTCTGCGTTTGGTTCGTTTGTGTATTCACTGCGGGTAACGATACCATCTGCTTTGTAGCCAATATTTAAAATGATTTCATCAGGTTTCACACCAATTACTGTACCATCTACAACCTCTCCGTTATGTATTGTTTTGAATGA
>CAZRZV010000046.1:0-11164 GCA_964604665.1 uncultured Faecalimonas sp.
GACAATATATTTCACCTGGTATTGGTATTCGAATTTCCAAACAGATTCCCCTTTTTACAAATTAATACAATATCGCGCTAATACTCTTTGGCTTGTAGCCATTATTTTCCAGCGCTTTCAAAATTTCTCTCTTATGCTCTGTACCGAAAGATTCCAGTGTAATACGAAGTTCCACCGCCGCATTACGATTTGTGCTGACAAACTGGTTATGGTCCAGTTTGATAACGTTTCCTTGCGCTTTTGCGATAGTATCGGCTACACGCACCAATTCACCCGGCTTATCCGGTAAAAGTACAGATACAGAGAAAATACGATCTCTCTGAATCAAACCGTGCTGTACGATAGATGACATGGTGATGACGTCCATATTGCCGCCGCTTAAGATAGAAACCACTTTTTTGCCCTCTAAATCAAGCTGCTTGAGCGCAGCGACTGTTAAAAGTCCTGAATTTTCCACAATCATCTTATGGTTTTCCACCATATCAAGGAAAGCGCCGATAAGTTCATTGTCTTCTACCAAAAGCACTTGATCCACATACTCTTGTACATAAGGGAAAATATTCTTACCGACTGTCTTAACCGCAGTACCATCAGCGATGGTGTTTGCTGTTTCAAGTTCCACTACTTTTCCTGCCTCCAATGAAGCTGACATACTTGCCGCTTCAATTGGCTCTACGCCGATTACTTTAATATTTGGATTGAGCATTTTTGCAAGTACCGCAACACCGGAAATCAATCCGCCGCCACCGATTGGAGCAAGAATATAATCAACCGTCGGAAGTTCTTGAATAATCTCCATTGTAATGGTTCCCTGCCCTGTTGCTACGTCAAGGTCATCAAACGGATGGATAAATGTATATCCATGCTCATTCACTAATTCCATTGCTTTTTTGTAAGCGTCATCATAGACATCCCCGTAAAGAATCACTTCAGCACCATAATTTTCAGAACGATTTACTTTAATCAGCGGCGTGATTGTCGGCATTACAATCGTTGCCTTACAGCCGAATTTCTTTGCGGCATAAGCAACGCCCTGGGCATGATTCCCTGCGGAAGCTGTAATGAGTCCTCTTGCGCGCTCTTCTTCTGTCAAAGTACTAATCTTGTAATATGCACCGCGAATCTTATAAGCTCCTGTCTTTTGCATATTTTCAGGCTTTAAGTATACCTTGCCGCCTGTCTGTTCACTCAAATATCCGCTGTATATAAGCTTTGTAGGATTGGTTACTTGTTTTACAATCTCACTCGCTTTTTCAAATTTTTCCAATGTAAACATGTTATACCTCTTTCCAACTATTCCACAAAGAATTAAACTTCTTCCTCAATAACATCACTATCTGTTACGAACAGTGCGTTCACAAAATCATCGGAATTGAATTTTTGCAAATCATCAATCGTTTCACCCACACCGATGTATTTAACCGGAATACCAAGTTCTGATTGAATTGCTACTGCAATACCACCTTTGGCTGTTCCATCCATTTTAGTTAAAACAATTCCTGTGATGTCTGTTACATCTTTGAATTCTTTTGCCTGTGACAGCGCATTTTGTCCTGTCGTTCCGTCTAAAACTACCAAAGTCTCACGGAAAGCCTCCGGATATTCACGCTCCAATACACGATTAATCTTGCGAAGTTCTTCCATTAAGTTCTTTTTGTTGTGAAGCCTTCCCGCTGTATCAACCAATAACACATCTGCTTTTCTTGATTTTGCAGCCGCAACTGCATCATATACAACTGCAGCAGGGTCAGAGCCTTCCTGACCGCCGATTAAATCCGCATCTGCCCTGTGAGCCCATTCTTTCAATTGTTCTCCGGCAGCAGCACGGAAAGTATCTGCCGCAGCCAATACTACTTTTTTCCCTTGACTTTTCAGTTTCCCTGCAAGTTTTCCGATAGTCGTCGTTTTTCCAACACCATTTACACCGATTACCAGAACAACCGATGTCCGATTTTCAAATTCATAGGCAGCATCTCCGACATTCATCTGGTCTTTGATGCTCTGAATCAAAAATCCTTTACAATCTGCGGGTTCTTTAATGTGATTTTCTTTTACTTTTTCCTTTAAATCTTCAATGATATCCATAGTTGCACGGACACCGAGGTCCCCCATAATGAGAATTTCTTCCAATTCTTCGTAAAAGTCATCATCAATATGCGAAAATCCTTTAAAAATATTGTCAATGCCTGAGACAATATTGTCTCTCGTCTTTGCGAGACCGGAAACAAGGCGCTTAAAAAAGCCTTTCTTTTCTTCTCCCATAAAACCTCCTAGTCGTCTAAATCTTTTTCCAGCAAGTCAACAGATACCAACGTAGATACCCCTTTTTCCTGCATGGTAATACCATAGAGACGGTCTGCCGAAGTCATAGTACCTCTTCTATGAGTAATTACAATAAATTGCGTATGTTTGGTCAATTTATGTAAATATTTTGCAAAACGGTCAACATTGGAATCATCCAGAGCAGCCTCAATTTCGTCCAACAGACAGAATGGAGACGGTTTCAGGTTCTGGATTGCAAAGAGCAGTGAAATGGCTGTTAAAGCCTTTTCTCCACCGGATAACTGCATCATATTCTGCAATTTTTTTCCGGGTGGCTGAGCGATAATCCTGATTCCTGCCTCTAACACATCCTCGTCTTCCATTAATTCCAAAGTACCTTTTCCACCGCCAAAGAGCTGTTTGAATACTTTGTCAAACTCTACGCTGATTTCTTCAAAACTTTCTTTGAACTGCTTACGCATAGCCACGTCCAATTCATCGATAATCTTCACCAAGGTTTGTTCTGCTTCCACCAAATCGCCATGCTGTGTCTTTAAGAATTCATAGCGTTCAGAAACATTCTTGTAATCCTCAATCGCATTCACATTGACAGAACCAAGGCCTTTGATTTCATTTTTCAAAATCTGAATCTGTTTCTTCATAAATGCAAGGTCATTTAAGTTCTCGTCACGAATTTCCATCGCACTGCTATAGGTAAGTTCATATTCTTCCCACATATAGTTGATATGTTTTTCAGAAGCCTCCTCGTAACCTTCACGCTTGCTGTTCAAACGGAATAATTCCTTGTCAAGTTCTGACATGTGCCTGTTCAATTCTTCACGCTTTGTCAGGAACGCTTTGTGCTTTTTATTCAATTCTTCTTTTTCAGAAGCAAACCGTTTAATCTCTGCTTCAATTTCAACAAATAATTCTTTTGAATTTTCAATTGTTGCGTAAATATCCTGTATTTGCGCCTCTTTCTTTTGGATTTCTTCCGAGGCATCTCCCTTATTGACATCCAATCCTGCTAATTCTTCATTAAATTTCTGAATTTCTTCTTGGATACGCGTCTCATTTTCTAATAAGAACTGGTATTTTTGTTCAGATGCGGCATAAGACAAATGCATATTTTCTTTTTCTTGGATTTGTCTGCTTTCTTCCTCACGGGCTCTATCCAATGCTTCCTGATTACTTACAGAAGATTGATTCAACTCGCCTTCCAGTTTTTCTGAATATTCCAATTCCACCTGAATGGACTCGTGATTATCCTTAATTTCTTGAATTTGAGCCTCAATATCCTCATTTTCAGCATGAATACGTTTGGTTTCTTCTGCAAATTCCGAAAGTTTTGCATCTACCTGATCCATATTCAATTTCGCTGTGTTTTGAATGACATAAGACTTCTGCAATTCTTCTTTGACAACTTCCACTTGTGCATAAAGGCTTGTCCTTCTTTCCTTGGAAGTCTCAATCTGTTGTCTCATGTCAGTCAACCGAGCCTTTAACTCCTGTACACGTTTTTCGAGTTCTTCTATTTCGCGCTTTCTGCTAAGAAGATTACTTGAGTTCTTAAAAGCTCCACCGGTCATTGCTCCGCCCGGATTCATAAGTTCGCCTTCCAAGGTTACAATACGAAGGGATTGTTTGTATTTTCTCGCCAAAGCAATTGCATTGTCAATATTGTCAGCAACTACCGTGCGCCCAAGCAGATTTGCTGCAAGTCCTTTGTACTTTGCTTCCACATCAACCAAATCACTTGCAATGCCAATCACACCTTTTTCGCCAAGCACCTCTTTCTGTACTCTCTGCATAGCGCCATTTACCGTAGTAAGCGGCAAAAACGTAGCACGGCCGAATTTATTTTGTTTCAAATAGGAAATCATCTTTTTGGCAGTATCTTCATCCTCTGTTACAATGTTTTGAATACTTCCTCCAAGAGCCGTCTCTACGGCAATTTCATACTTTTTCGACACCTTGATAATGTCAGCTACAACGCCATGAATGCCCTTTATATCGGCTTTCTTTTCCATAACTTTACGAATACTGTTTCCGTAACCGTCATAGCGTTCTGTCATATTTTTCAGCGATTCCAAACGTGATTCTTCTCTGTGAAAAGCAGCCTGACATTCCTGAAGTTCTTCCGTCTTCTTCGTAATTTCAGCCTGAAGCACTTCGATTTCAGTCTCATATGATTTGATTTCTTCCGCATAACCGATAATAACACCGGAAATCTCCTTTAATTTTGCTTCGTGCTTTTTGCGAAGTTCGTTCAGCTTGTCTTCTTCACTCTTCGTCGTAATCAATTTTTGATGAAGTTCCGAGCGTCTCACCTGAATCTGTTCCATCAAAGTATCAAATTTTTGAATCTGTGCACTTGTGGAAGAACGGTTATTCAAAAGTTCAATCAAACTTTGTTTTTCTTCTTCAATGAGTCCTGCCAGTTCTGCAATTCTTGTCTGCGTGCGAAGAAGCGCTGTCTCTGCATCCTTATCAGCTGACTGCGACTCTGCAATCTGAGCTTCCATTTCTTCTTTTTCTTTTGACAACTCTGTAAGACTTTTTTCACGCTCGCTAAGTTCCATATAAATAGCTTTTGAACGAAGTTCCAAATGTTCGTCGTTCATACGGGCAGTATTTATTTGTTCTTTTAAAACCTCAATCTGACCTTCCAGTTGTTGCTTTAAAAGAGTTGTTTCGTTCAATTGACGCTTTGCACGTTCCAGTTCACTGTCAAGTGAATCTGTCTGCTCTTCAATTTTCTCGTATTCGGTCTTTGTACTTTCGTACTCGCCGGTTACGCAGTTCAGTTCATCCTGTGCAATCTTTATCTTCTCTTCCACAGATGAAAGTTCTGCTTTTAGACGAGCCGTTTCCAGTAGGAACATGTTGATATCATATTTCTTTAATTCTTCTTTTTTACGTAAATATGTCTTTGCAACCTCGGATTGTTTTTCTAACGGTCCGATTTGTTTCTCTAATTCAGAAAGAATATCTGTCACACGAACGAGATTTTGACGTTCTTCTTCCAATTTTTTCAGAGACATATTTTTACGTCTCTTAAATTTGACAATACCTGCTGCCTCGTCAAATAATTCTCTTCTCTCTTCCGGCTTACCACTCAAAATCTTATCAATCTGGCCTTGTCCGATAATAGAATAACCTTCTTTACCGATACCAGTATCATAAAAGAGTTCATTGACGTCTTTCAGACGGCACACACTGCCATTAATTAAGTATTCACTTTCACCGGAACGATACAACTTTCTCGAAATTGTCACTTCGTTATAATCCAGTGGCAAATGACGGTCCGCATTATCCAATGTAATTGCAACAGACGCATAACTGAGCGGTTTACGAAGCTCCGTACCCGAAAAGATAACATCCTGCATATTGCCGCCGCGAAGCTGCTTTACTCGTTGTTCACCGAGTACCCAGCGAACTGCATCGGCAACGTTACTTTTACCGCTGCCGTTCGGTCCTACAATCCCGGTAATCCCATTATGAAAATCAAACACGATTTTGTTTGCAAAAGATTTAAATCCTTGTATTTCAATACTTTTTAAATACATCTTACACCTACTTTATATTTTTCTTGCGTAGTTCTAATATTGCCTGATAAGCAGCGCTTTGTTCCGCTGCCTTTTTTGTTCTTCCGGAACCTTTTCCATAAGATTTCCCACCAATATTTACCTCGACAAAGAAAGACTTATTATGGTCCGGTCCTTTCTCGTCGATGAGGCTATAGGATATGTTCTCCGAAAAATTCCCCTGCACAAGTTCTTGCAGGATAGTCTTGCTATCATAAAAGAGTTTTTTATGTTCCAAATCATTTAAGACAAACTTCATGATAAACTCTTTTGCACTAGCAAAACCACCATCCAGATAAATAGCGCCGATTAAAGCTTCCAGCGCATCTGACGTTACAGAATCCCTGTATTTACCACCGGTTACTATCTCGCCTTTTCCCAGCAACAAATATTCTCCCAAATTAATTTCGCGTGCACAATATGCCAGCGACGGCTCGCATACCATGCTGGCTCTCATTTTTGTAAGTTCCCCTTCCGGTTTCTTTGGATTCTTAAAAAACAAAAACTCACTGGAAATCAGTTCTAACACCGCATCCCCTAAAAATTCCAAACGTTCATTACATTTATACTTCGGCAAATGCTTTTCATTCGTATAAGAACTATGCATCAACGCAGATACCAAAAGTTCCTTATCACGAAAACGATATCCGATTCTTTCTTGTAATTCTAATAATTTTTGCTGCATATCTCATCCTCACTATAAAATGAAAAAGCCCGTTGTTTGGGCTTTTTCATCTTTTGCCTAATTTATAGCATTTTTAATTTGTTCTACAGCATCTCCGACCGTAACAATTTTTTCTGCTGCTTCATTTTCAATTTCAATATCAAATGTTTCTTCAATTCCCATAATGATTTGAAAAATATCCAATGAATCTGCTCCCAAATCGTCTACGAATGTTGTCTCCATCGTTACATCTTCCGCGTTTACATTTAACACATCAGCAATAATTTCTTGTAATTTTTGAAATTCCATCTCAATTCTCTCCTTAATTTGTGGATTCTTTTTCTTGAATACATTCTCTGATTTTATCATTGATTTTCTGCTCTTTGAATGTAACACATTGAATGATTGAATTTGATACTTCTTTTGCTTTTGAGCTTCCATGCGTCTTCACCACAAGACCATTTAAGCCAAGAAGCGGCGCTCCGCCATGTTCACTTGTATCAAAGCCCTTCAATGTTTTCTTAAGTGCCGGTTTCACCATAAGTGCACCGATTTTGCTTCGGAGCGTTGTCATCATGCCTGCTTTTACCTTCGAAATGAGTACGGAACTCACTCCTTCATAAAGTTTTAAAATCACATTTCCGACAAAAGCCTCACATACGATAACATCAGCCATTCCATGCGGAATATCACGTGCTTCAATACTTCCGATGAAATTGATGTCTTCGCATTCCTTCAGAAGTGGAAACGTCTCTTTTACAAGGGCATTTCCCTTTTCTTCTTCCGCACCGATATTTACAATTCCAACCCTTGGATTTTTAACGCCCATGATGTTTTCCATGTAAATTGAGCCCAACTTTGCAAATTGGACAAGATGCGAAGGCCTTGCATCAACATTTGCTCCGCAGTCAATCAGTAGTGAAAAGCCATTTTTTGTAGGAATGATTGGTGCAAGAGGTGGTCTTTCAATCCCTTTGATACGTCCGACAATAAGTTGTCCGCCTACAAGAACAGCTCCCGAATTACCGGCTGATACAAAAGCATCTGCATCACCTTTCTTTACCATATTCATCGCTACAACAATTGATGAATCTTTTTTTCTACGAATTGCCATAACCGGCGGTTCCGCAGTCTCAATCACTTCCGTTGCATTCACAACTTCAATCTGATCCTTCTCATAAGTATATTGTTCTAATTCCTTGTGAATCAGTTCTTCCTGACCGACCAGAATTACCTGAATATCATTTCTCTTATGAACCGCATCCACTGCACCTTTCACCATCTCGCCCGGTGCATTGTCTCCTCCCATAGCGTCAAGCGCTACTCTCGTAATTTCTGACATGCTTCTACCTCCTAGCACTGCTAACGTAATTTTACTAGACATTACTATAAAAAGCAACAAAAAAAATCAAGGATTTATAATAAATCCCTGATTTTCATTGACATTTCAAAATTAGTCTACTGATACGATTTCTTTTTTGTTGTAAGAACCGCAAGCTTTGCAAACTCTGTGTGGCATCATTAATTCACCACATTTGCTGCATTTTACCAAATTTGGAGCGCTCATTTTCCAGTTTGCTCTTCTTTTGTCTCTTCTTGCTTTAGAAGATTTATTCTTTGGACAAATTGACATAGGTTACACCTCCTTAAAATTCTTAAATACGTCGCGGATAACTGACATTCTAGGGTCAAGGCTTGTCTCCTCACAGTCACAAACTCCCCGATTCTTGTTTTGCCCACATACATTGCATATGCCCTTGCAGTCACTGCTGCACAGAATCTTTGTCGGCCACCCTATTAGTATCTCGTTACGGAGAAGCTGCTCCGTATCGAGCTCATACCCGTCAATATAATTGGTTTCATCTAATTCTTCCGGCTGTTCACCATCCGGCACATCCAGATCCACATCCTTTGAAAAATCAAGCTTCAGCTCTGTCTCAACCGGATCCAGGCATCTGTCGCAGGGAATCTCCACAACGATTCTGCCCTTACCAGTGATCAGCAGCTTTCTGCCTTTCACATGCTCGACTCTCAATGAAAGCGGTTCCTTCAAGAGAACCGGAAAGGAATCCATATCATGCTCAACGCAATCCATCTCCACCGGAATCTCTCGTTCAATGGTCTTATGCTGTTCACCCAGAACGTCTGATAGGTTTAATAACATAAAATCACCCCTACTCATACCTAAATAATTATACCATGTAAAAGTGTTTTGTCAACCCAATTCATAAAAAATCAAAGAATCCCACGGTTGCCCGGAAAGGGCTCCCGTGGGATTCTTTGATTTTTTGATAAATGCATTTTCCTGCTTATTTTGTGATCAGCTTCAAAGGAATATTTACTAATTCTTCAACACTCTCGCCGTCCAGATATTTTACTGCATTCTGCAGAGCTGTCTGGATCTGGAGATCCGGCTGCTGCTGAACAGTCGCTGCCATCTCGCCGCTTTCAACTGCTGCCAGCGCATCGTCAGTCGCATCAATACCATAGATCTTGATCTCATCAGTCTTTCCAGCTGCTGCAACCGCTCTTACTGCGCCAAGCGCCATCTCATCATTGTGTGCATAGATTGCATTCAGGTCTGGATTTCCCTGTAAGATATCCTCTGTAACGCTTGCGCCTTCCTCCCGGTCATAGTTTGCCGTAAGTGAAGTTACGATCTCCATATCCGGAGCATCCTTTTCAATCGTTTCTGCAAAACCAGCCTGTCTGTCGTTGGTAGAAGTAGCTCCAGGGATTCCCTCCAGAACCGCGATCTTTCCTTTCCCTTCAAGATCTTCGATCAGCTGCTGGGCGTCTAACATACCAGCCTCATAATTATCGATATCCAGATGCTGTACTACCTCGCCCTCATTGGAAGCTCTCGTTACCGTAACAACCGGAATGTCCGCATCGTTACATGCCTTTACTGATGTTCCGATAGCGTCAGAATCCACAGGGTTAATAATGATCAGATCTACCTCTTTCATGATCAGGTCTTCTATTTGCTGCTGCTGTGTCTCGGAAGAATCCTCTGCATCCAGAGTTTCCAGTGAAACGCCCAGCTTATCTGCCTCTTCCTCTGCTGCATCTGCCATTGTAACAAAGAATGGATTTGCAAGTGTGGATACGGAAAAGCCTATGGTATATCCGTCTCCGCCTTCTTCTCCGCCTGCGTCTTCCTCTGTCCCGGCATCTGCATCATCTCCTGTCTGCTGGCTGCCGCAGCCGCCCAGTGCAAACACTGTACCTAACATTGTAACCACCAGTAATACTGCCAAAAGTTTCTTTTTCATCATGTTTCCTCCTTTTCATTTACTTATTTGTTCTTTTCTCCCTTTTTTATCAATACTGCCACAACAATAATGATTCCTTTTACGATCTGCTGCCAGTAGGAACTGACATTTAACAGATTCAATCCATTATTGATCACGCCGATGATCAAAGTACCGATCAAGGCTCCGGTTACCGTCCCTACTCCTCCGGACAGCGACGCGCCGCCCAGGATCACACCAGACAATACGTCCATTTCCAATCCGTTACTTGCCGTAGGCTGCGCCGATAAAAGCTTAGAAGTCGTGATGACTCCGCCAAGCGCCGCCATGGCTCCTGAAAATACAAACACCAGAAGCTTATACTTTGCCAGCGGGATCGTAGATAATACCGCCGCTTCACTGTTTGCTCCTATGGCTTTGATATAGATCCCGTGTTTCGTCTTCTGAAGAAACACATAAAAGATAAGCATCAGTACGATCGATATGACCGTCGCCATTGGAATAATGCCGAATGCATATCCCGAACCAAATATGGAAAACTCTGTCTTTAAATTAGAAACCGGTTTCCCATCCGTCCAGACCATCGCCACTCCCCGGAAGATCCCCATTGTAGCCAGTGTGACAATGAAAGACGGTATACCTCCGAACACCACCAGGCCCCCATTCAGCAGGCCGATCACCATCCCGGCCGCCAGCGCAGCCAGTATTGCTAATGCGATCGATCCTGTCCCCTGAAGCACATAGGCACATGCAACTCCCGCCACTGCGGCGCAGGATCCCACAGAAAGGTCGATCTCACCTACCAGGACAACTCCCAGCATTCCCATGGCCACGATCAATACAATGGATACCTGCCTTGTGATATTCAGGAGATTCTGCTGCTTCAGAAAAAACGGAGAAGCCGAAGCAAACACAACGCACAATATCATCAATATGAGCAATAGTCCTATTTCACCATTCAGTAGCTTCTTCCATTTCTTTTCCATCCATCGTCCCTCCTAATGCAAGAGAAAGCAGTTTCTCGTTTGTCGCTTCTTCTGCCAATACTTCTCCTGTTATTTTCCCTTTGTACAAAACAAGAATCCTGTCACAGAGACTGAGCAGTTCCTCAAATTCCGATGAGAAGATAACCAGTCCCTTTTTCTGTGCCGCCAGATCCATGATCAGCTGATAGATCTCGGATTTTGCTCCCACGTCAATCCCCCTGGTCGGTTCATCCATAAGAATTATTTCCGGCTCTTTTGACAGCCATTTCCCAATGACAACTTTCTGCTGGTTGCCTCCGGAAAGGTTCTTTGCCTTAAGCTCCGTTTTCAGCGGCTGGATCTTTAGCTTACTTCCCATTTCATATGCCGCCGCATTCTTTTTGCTCTGGCTCACCGTCTTGAATGCCGTCT
>CAZRZV010000047.1:0-11119 GCA_964604665.1 uncultured Faecalimonas sp.
CCGTATTGCATTCTTTCGCATCAAAACACACCGGAATCCCCTGCACGGCGCCTATATAGTCCACCGTACTTTTTTGTTCAAAATAAGCAAGCGTAATATGTCTGTGTTCCTTATCAATTTTCACCGGCGTAATCGGTGTCGGAATCTTTTGAATCAATGCCAATCCCTGCTCCAGATAACGCTCATTGGTGCGATTGATAAACTCTTCTAAAGTAGAACCGCGAAGGCCTCTTGAATTCCATGTACTCATAGTTCCTCTTCTTTCAGAATACGTGCAAACAATTCCGGCAACGGTGCCGTAAATTGTTTCTCACTGATATTTTCAAATGTATCTTCCATCTTCGGAAATTCCAAACGATAAGCATGAAGTAATTGGCTCTCCAAGGCATCCCTTTTCTTAAACTTATCATTTACATTTCTGTTTCCGTATTTGTAATCTCCCACGATTGGGTGGCCAATCGATGCTAAATGAGCACGAATCTGATGCGTGCGTCCCGTAATCAAATGTACTTCCAAAAGCGTATACTTTCCGTTCGCAACAATCGGTTCGTACTCCGTCTCAATCGGCAGACTGTCTCTCGTTTCTTGTTCAGATACCGTTACTTTGTTAGTTGCCTCATCCTTAATCAAATAACCTTTGATAGATTGCTTTTCTTTTATCTCACCCACTACCAGACAGCGATAAAACTTTTTTAAGGAACGTACTTTAAAAAGTTCCCCCATTTTTTGAAGCCCGATAAGGCTTTTTCCGGCGACTACCAGACCACTGGTATTCCTGTCTAAACGATTGCAAATGGACGGTCTGAACTTTCTGATGTCTTCTTCGCTAAGCTGAGCGGAATCCAGCAGATAAGAAATAATATGCTCCACCAAAGACTCATCGTTTGCTTCTGCTTTCTGCGAAAGCATTCCCGCCGGCTTGTTAATCAACAGAATGTTGTCATCTTCGTAAAGGATGTCCAGAGTCTGCTTCGTTCTCTGAATTTCCGTTTTTGAAAACTTTGCAATGGTCTCATCAGCCAGAAACAATTTGATACTGTCTCCGACGGAAAGTTTCTCGTTGCCGGTTGCTTTTTTGCCGTTTAACACAATATTCTTTTTTCGGAGCATTTTGTATAAAAAACTTTTCGGAGCTTCGTTTAAATACTTTACAAGCAATTTATCAAAACGCTGTCCCGCCTCGTTGGCTGTTACAATGATTTCCTGCATAATTCCCTCGTTATAACGAAATATTTAAAATCAATCTTTTGATGGTCTCTTCTTTTGATTTTGTGTCATTTTTCTCGATGACAGCAATATTATTCATTCCTTCTGCCCTTGTGAGAAACGCGGTATAATTGTCAAACAGTTTTACAACTACGTGTCCGCATTTATGAAACTCCAACATCTCCATAAGATATTTCGACGTATCAGTCAGATTCACTTTTGGATTTGCCACATAACCGCAGACCGTGTTATCTGAAATCGCGATACAGGCTATCGGCATTGTCTTCTTCTCACTGGTTACCACCATATCGTAAGCAACGGTCAGCGCCTGCGTCTTTGACTGTATTTCTTCTGCCTTCTCCTTTTCAAGAGAACGGTGCGGCAAAATCATAATCAATTCAACAAGTGCTTTGGCAGCCGGCAAACACCCAAGGACAGCTACAACCGTCAGTAAGTTCATTCGGGTCTTTGTCTGCACATATCCAAGAACTGCAAGGCATATGACAACGCCAAATTCCAATATATTTTTTAAGATAATAGTCCCCTTTCTCCTTGTAAGGTATCCTAAAGTTCCTTTGCTGTTTTTCATCTTGTTTCCTCTTTACCAAACATTTTTCATTAGTTTTAAAATCAGTCCCGTCGGAACAATCTTTGTTGCCACATGGCACAATTTCATAGTCACCCCGTACACGGACATTGCTTTTTTCTTCTTCGCATCCCGGAGCGCCTTTTTTACAACTGCTTCCGGTTTTGCCATAACCGCATCTTTTGCACCGCTGTTTTCCTTTTTCCCTGCAACATCAAAGAATTCTGTCGCAACCGGTCCCGGGCAGACTGCCGTCACCGAGATTTTTCTGTCTTCCAATTCTGCTCTTAAACTCCTTGAAAAACTAAGCACATAAGACTTTGTAGCCGCATATACACTAAAACCCGGCTGAGGGCAAAATGCAGCCGCTGACGCAAGGTTAATCATATGGCTTCCCTTTGTCATATGCGAAATGCACACCTTTGCCATGTGCGTGAGAGAAATACAATTTAAATCTATCATACTCAACTCATCATCACATGCAATTTCTTCTACTTTTCCGACTTTTCCGAAACCTGCTGCATTTACAAGAACCGAAATCTCCGCTTTCGTTTCCGTCAAAGCATTTTCCAGTTCTTCATAAATTTGTTTTTGAAGTAAATCCCCTGCAAAAATCCGAAGTGTTACAGGGGTGTCCCGTTTTAATTCTTCCAGACGGTCCCTGCGTCTTGCAAACACCCAGATTTCATCTAAGTCCGTATATAAGCCGCTTAGCTGTTTTACAAATTCTCTTCCCATGCCGGAAGATGCTCCTGTTACAATTGCTATCTTCATATTCTATTTCGCTTTCTTTTTATGAACGTTTCGAATCGCTTTTTTCTTTTTCGGAGCACTCTTTACTCCCTTTTCATAAGGCATATTCTTACCTTGTCTCGGTCGAATCAGACAAGACTTGTCATATCCGACCAAATCCATTCTGTCCGCAGATTTTAATGCTTCCATGACCAAATCATAATTCTTTGGATTGCGATATTGAATCAACGCTCTTTGCATTGCTTTTTCATGCGGATTCTTTGGTACGTATACCGGCTTCATAGTTCTTGGGTCTACTCCCGTATAATACATACAGGTGGAAATCGTCGACGGTGTCGGGTAGAAATCCTGCACCTGCTCCGGCATATAACCTAAGTCCCTTAAATATTCAGCTAATTGAATCGCTTCTTTCATGGTACTTCCCGGATGTGATGACATCAAATAGGGTACCAGAAATTGCTTCTTGCCTAATTTTTCATTGATTTGTTGATACTTCTTTGAAAACGCTTGATATACACTGTTTTCCGGTTTTCCCATCATCTGAAGAACCGGGTCCGCCACATGTTCGGGAGCCACTTTCAACTGGCCGCTCACGTGATACTCACAAAGTTCCCGGAAGAACGTATCATCCTTATCTGCCATCAGATAATCAAACCGGATACCCGAACGAATAAATACTTTCTTCACATTCGGAAGTTCACGAAGTTTGCGAAGTAAGTTCAAATAGTCCTTGTGGTCTACCTTTAAATTCTTGCATGGTGTCGGGAACAGACATTGTTTGTTCGGGCAGGCGCCTTTTGTCAATTGCTTGTCACAAGCCGGTGCCCTGAAATTGGCTGTCGGTCCGCCGACATCATGAATATATCCTTTGAAATCCTTATCCCAGATAAATTGTTTTGCCTCTGCAATCAGGGATTCATGGCTTCTGGTCTGAATAATTCTTCCCTGATGGAAGGTCAATGCGCAGAAACTGCATCCGCCAAAGCAACCACGGTTGCTAATCAGGCTGTATTTTACTTCCTCAATCGCAGGAACGCCGCCAAGCGCCTCATAAGACGGATGGTATGTTCTCATATAAGGCAAACTGTAAACTCTGTCCATTTCTGATTGACTGAGCGGTTTTGCAGGCGGATTTTGTACCACATACAAATGCTCGGAATAAGGTTCTACCAATCTCTTAGACGTAAACGGGTCTGTGTTACAATACTGTTTATAAAAACTTTTTGCATAGTTTAATTTATCTGCTTTTAACTCATCCCAAGATTCCAAAATCAATGCGTCATACACACTGTCCAGAGATTTTACTTTGACTACGGTTCCGTCAATATATGTAATATCTTCCACCGCAAGTCCGCTGTCCAGTGCCTCGGCAATGTCCACAATGGAGCGCTCTCCCATTCCGTAAGAAATAATGTCTGCTCCGGAATCTAACAAAACAGAGCGTTTCAATTTGTTTGACCAATAATCATAGTGAGCCATTCTGCGAAGACTGGCCTCAATTCCACCGATAATAATCGGTGTCTTCTTATAAGTCCGTCGAATCAGATTGCAATATACGGTTGTGGCATAATCGGGACGTTTCCCCATTTCGCCGCCGGCTGTATATGCATCTGTTGGTCTTCTCTTTTTCGATACGGAATAATGATTGACCATGGAATCCATATTTCCGCTTGAGACAAGAAAACCGAGTCTTGGTTCACCGTAGATTGCAATGCTGTCGTTATCTCTCCAATCCGGCTGCGCAATGATTCCGATTTTATAACCATGCGATTCCAGAATTCTTGTGATAATTGCATGCCCGAATGACGGATGGTCCACATATGCATCTCCGCTGACATAGACAAAATCCACACTGTCCCAGCCACGCTCTATCATATCTTGCCTGCAAATCGGCAAAAAATCTTTTTTCATTTACAATACCTCGTAGGTGTTATTCTTAATATCCTCATAACTATGGATATAATAATCTGCTAATTCTCTCTTCTTTTTTTCCTGCGGTCTGGAAAAATGGTCATCCACCGCGCAGACTTTCATGCCTGCATTCTTGCCTGCCAAAATACCCATCGGAACGTCCTCAAATACAAGACAGTTTTTCGGCTCTACACCCATATCCTTTGCCACATTTAAGTATACCGCCGGGTCCGGTTTCCCCGCGCCTGCCTCTCCCGAAGTCCAAATGGAATCAATATAAGAAAGCACCTGATTGTGGGCAAGCATTCCTTCTACCATATTTCTATGGTTACTGGTCGCAATCCCCAGTTTGATTCCCTTTTTGTGCAATCCTTCCATAAATTCAAAGGCTCCCGGCTTTAATTCCATCTGAGTGCAGTAAATTTCGTATGCCATTTCGTACCATTCCTGTTCCAGTTCTTCTCTCGTATGCGGAAGACTCGGAAACAAATCCAAAAAGTACTGCGCCGTCTCAGAATAGCTCATTCCTTCCATTCCTTCATGGAACCCTTCCGGTTGTACCAAATTATATTTATTCAAAAACAGTTCATCGATATTTTCCCATATCCACATGGAATCAATCAGCGTTCCGTCTACATCAAAAATCACGGCCTTTATATCTTCTAACATAAATCTTCTATCTCCTTTCTTGTAAGCGGTCTGTATGCTCCTAGGGGCAGGTTCTCATCTAAGACTAAAGTCCCCATGGATAAACGTTTCAAATAGACCACTTCTTTTCCAACAGCCTGAAACATACGCTTCACCTGATGGAATTTTCCTTCCTGTATGGTAAGACGTATTTCCGAAATTTCATCGGATACCAGGATTTCCAAAGCAGCAGGTTTTGCCATTTCACCTTGTCCGATAAAAAGTCCCTCTGAAAATCTCTTCACATCTTCTTCTGTTACAACGCCCTTTACTTTCGCATAATATATTTTGTCCACATGCTTTTTCGGTGTCAATAAGCGATGTGCCAATCCTCCGTCATTGGTAATTAGAAGCAGCCCCTCGGTGTCTTTATCAAGACGACCTACCGGAAATAGGTCATTTCGCTTTTTATCGGTAATCAAATCCAATACCGTCTTATCTTTGGCATCTTCTGTTGCCGAAACCACTCCCGCAGGCTTATGAAGCATATAGTATTCAAATTTTTCATACCCGACCTGCTCGTCCATAAAAGCAACCGACTGCGTTGTTACATCTATCTTTTCTTCCGGCAATTTTGCCACAGCGCCATCGACTTTCACTTTACCCTGACGTATGTACTTTTTTACTTCGGTGCGGGTTCCTATACCCATATCAGCTAAATATTTATCCAATCTTATCATTATGACTGCCATCTCCAACCAGGTAAATATTTGTTCTTCAGAGTACCGTTTGCAAGTTTTCCCCAGCCCAAAGGATATCCGTCAACCAATACCAGTTGCCAGCCTTTTTCTTTCGGCAGGAAAAGGTCGTCCACATCCACGGTTTCTCCTTTTAAGTATTTCATCACGCGCTCATCATCTACAGATAGATTGACGGTGTTTTTATATTCTTCTTTTTTGAGACACATTGCCAGTGACTGGCTCGGCTCAAAACGGTTCTTTTTCAAATCGCCAAGATACAACCCTGTTCGGAGGAAACGAATGCCCTTTACATTTGGGATTTCTTCCGGCATATAATATACCTTTTCGCTGTAAATTTCCAAACGGCTCCAATCCATTTCCCAATCTATATCCTCAAAGAATTCCAAAATTTCATCAGGTACTTTCTTTGCTTTGTTCTGAACAAATTTGAAAGGCACGACATCTGGCTTGTCCCCTTTTTGAAGAAGTGCCACGTAATGACCTTCCCCATGAAGTTTATGCGGCCAAATGCGGACCGTCTTTTTAAATGCTTCGTCCTTCGATTCTGTCACTTCCGGTTTCCCGCAGGCAAAGCCCTCATACGGAGCAATCTCTTTGATGAAAAACTCCGGATATTGCTGCAACAGATATTCAATAGTGCCTTCGTTCTCTTTCGGGTCGAATGTACAAGTTGAGTAAAGTAGCATGCCTCCGGGTTTTAACATACGGGCTGCCCGGGTTACAATACTTCTTTGAATTTTAGCAAAAAATTCAGGACCATGTTCTTCCCATGCTTTTACCATCTTTTTGTCTTTGCGGAACATTCCTTCGCCGGAACACGGAGCATCAATCAAAATCTTATCAAAGTATTCCGGAAAATACTCTTCCAGCTTTCCCGGTTCTTCGCTGAGCACAAGCACATTTCCTATTCCGAACACTTCAATGTTTTTCAGAAGTCCCTTGGCTCTGGAATTGCTGATGTCATTTGCAACAAGCACACCCTGTCCTTTTAGCTTTGCACCAAGTTCCGTAGCCTTTCCGCCCGGAGCCGCACACACATCCAGCACTTTATCACCGGGTTCAATCGGAAGTCTGTTTGCAGGTGTCATGGCGCTTGGTTCCTGTAGATAATATAACCCCGCAAAATAATATGGGTGTTTTGCCGCCTGTATATGTTCTCCGTCGTAATAGAAACCATTTTCAATCCAGGGAATCGGCTTAATCTCAAACGGACAAATCTTTTTAAAATCTTCCACGCTGATTTTCCCGGTGTTGACACGAAGCCCGTAGAGTCTGGTTTCATCGTAACATTTTATATAATCATCGAATTCATTTCCGAGTAAATTTTTCATTTTTTCGACAAATGTTGACGGTAAATTCATATGCTTTGCCTCCATTCGTTTGCACTATCTTTAAGTATATCATAAAATGAATGAGAACACTAGAAAAAATGACTATCTTTGACATAAAATCAATGTTTATCGGTGTTTTTACTGTTCTCAATCCATTTCAGCACCCAATATGGATTCACACTGATTTCTTCACCCTGTGGGTAAATATAGATTCCCAGATGCAGATGTACCGGAAACTGTCCGGTAGTACCTTCCGGACCATATCCGCTGTCTCCCATAAAGCCCAGAATATCCCCTGCATCTACTTTATCTCCAACCTCTATCTTCGCATAGGAATCCAGATGTGCATAATAAAAGTAAGCTCCCGACGGGGCTTTAATACCGATTCGGTAGCCTCCCTTTTTTAGCCAGCCTTTACTTTCCAACACTCCGTCTGTCATGCTGACAACCGGGTATAATCCCGGTGTATTCTCTGCTGCCATAACGTCCGTACCTTCATGGCTTCGTTTCCCGCCGTAAGTGCGCTCCGCACCCCAGCTGTTTTGATATGCCACTCCCTTGCTTTTATCACCCTTGAATTTTGGTACCGGAAAGCATTTCACATCATTCCAAATTGCTTCTGTATATGCCTTATATGTATCCCAGCCCTTTTGGCGTCTCCACTTGTCTTTCAACTCCTCGAATGTCTTTTCCGAATACACATAAGGAAATTTTTGATAACCAAATTTACTTTCCAGCAAATATAAACCTACGTTTTCCGCAGGCTTATCACATCCTTCTATATACGAAAGCATCTCCTTTCCGACTTCCTGTGCCCGATATTCCTGCGAGATAACTGTCGCAATCTGTAATCTCTCCATCCTGCTGTCCGCTACCAGCTTACATATCCAAAGTTCCGAAAACAACGCGCAGAAAAACAACAAAATAATCCATTTACGAAATTTCATATGATTTAAAATTCTCTTTTTGTTTTACTATATGCCCTGTTTCATAACTTTCTTCCTGTGGACATATAATTAACAAAACCTTTGGGGTAACATTATGAAACAGATTTCCTACGCAATTGTAAGTATTGCCTTTTTCTTTGTCATGCTATTTTTCCCGAAAGAAACCATTGCCGGAGCAACAGACGGTCTGCTTCTTTGGTTTCAAATTGTTCTTCCTACCCTATTACCTTTTTTTATCCTTACCAACCTTTTGATTCAGACAAACTCCATCAGCTACCTTGCAAATCTGTTTGGTCCGACCATGAGACGAGTCTTCGCTGTTTCACCGAACGGAAGTTTTGCTGTACTTGCGGGACTTTTATGCGGATATCCCGTTGGTGCCAAGGTAACTGCGGATTTGGTAAAAACAAACCGTATTTCATTGACAGAAGGAAAATACCTGCTCTCATTTTGCAACCATACAAGCCCTGCATTTATCGGCAATTATATAGTAATGCAATGCTTTCATAACAATCTGCTTCTATTTCCGACTTTTGCGATTCTTTATGCATCTACATATCTGTGCAGTTTGTTATTTCGCAGATTTTATCATATTTCCGCAAAATGCATTGATACAAAACCAACTCAATCACCAAGGATATATTTTAACTTTGGTATTTTGGACAACAGCATCATGAACGCCTTTGAAAACATCACGAAAGTTGGCGGCTATATTATTCTTTTTTCTATTTTATTTTCGCTGGGACGGGCGCTCCCTTTCAATGAGATTTTTGCAGTATTGGAAATTACAAATGGAATCCCACACCTTTTAAGCAGTCTCACCGATTTTAAGACAGCCTATGTTCTTGTACTTGCCTTGACTTCATTTGGTGGAGTTTGTTCCATTGCGCAGACCGGTGCAATGCTTGGAAACACGAAATTGTCGATTTTTGTTTATACAATAGAAAAGCTGGTCACCGCATTGGTAACCAGCCTAGTAGCTTTGTTATATGTACATTTTATTCTTCGATAAGGTCGATTCCAAATTCTGCTTCCATTCCACGGTCAGATTTATCCGGAACTTCTAACTCAGCACGGTTTGCACGAACAATATCATAGCATTCACGAAGTGAGCTTATTAAACCATCATATTTTGTTGTGTAACTGTCTAATGTATGTCCGATAATGCTTTCAGCCTGTGCCATCAAATCGTTTGTGTATTGCATAGCGCCGATACGGATATCGTTTGCATCATTGGTAGCATTGTCAATGATTTGCTGTGCCTGTTCTGTAGCCGCCATAACAATGTCATTCGCCTGAGCATATGCCTGCTGCATAATCTCATGTTCACTTACCAATTGGTTCGTGTGAATCTGTGCTTCTTCAATCATGCTTTCTGCTTTTGCCTGTGCATCTGCCAAGATAGCATCTTTGTTGGCAATGATTTTCTGGTAACGTTTGATTTCTTCCGGAGTCTTCATACGCAATTCGCGTAACAATTCATCCATCTGATCTTTATTTACCACGATTTTTGTGGTAGACAACGGTTGAAACTTACAACCATCAATATACTCTTCAATTTCTTCAATAATTTGTTCAATACGACTGCTCATTTTATACTCTCCTTTTTTCTTTTATCTTGTCTGTAATCTTATCAACAATCTGCTCTGGTACGAACTGTGAGATATCTCCATCGAAGTTTGCAATCTCTTTCACAGTGCTGGAACTCAGATATGAGTATTCCAAGCTGGTAGTCAAAAACAAAGTCTCAATATCAGAATCAAGCTTACGATTTGTCTGAGCCATCTGCAATTCATATTCAAAGTCTGTGACCGCGCGCAATCCGCGTACAATCACCTTCGCATCCATTTCTTTTGCGAAGTCAATCAGAAGTCCATCGAAAGCAACAACCTTCACATTTTTAATGTCTTTCGTAACCTCACATAACATTTTAACACGTTCTTCTACAGGAAACAACGATTTTTTTGCATTATTCTGCAATACTCCGACAATTAATTCGTCTGCAATGGTTGCTGAACGTCTGATAATGTCGAGATGTCCTCTCGTCACAGGGTCAAAGCTTCCCGGATAAATTGCCCTTAACATTGAAAATCTCCCTCCTTTTCCAAAAAAACATGTTTATTTGTCTTATAATTTTTTTCTTTCACAATTGTAAACCCTAAGTTTCCAACATAAGAAAAAGCCGTCTCAAGAGAAGCCTCTGTAATGATTAGAGCATCCTCTGACAGCAAATCGGATTTGCTTAAATATTCCAATACGCGCTTTTCATGAAGCTGGTTATATGGTGGGTCCATAAACACATAATCAAATTTTTTCCGTCCCTCCATAAGACTGAGTGCATTTAACACATCTGTTTCATAAAGAGTTGCATATTCTTCCAGTCTCGTCGCTTTTAAGTTTTCACGAATACATTCCATAGCCTTTCTGCTTTGTTCTACAAAACTCGCTTCCGATGCACCTCTGCTTAACGCCTCAATCCCGATTGCCCCACTTCCGCTAAACAAATCCAGGAAAGCGGAATCCGCTAAATATGGGGAAATCATATTGAACAAGGTCTCTTTGATACGGTCCGTTGTCGGTCTGGTATCGAGTCCTTCTATCGTTTTTAGCTGTATTCGTTTTGCACTTCCCGCAATTACACGCATAAACTCAATCTCTCTTCTTTCTATTTTCTGTCTATTATACGAAGCGACAAATTTCTTGTCAATTCCTCTTTCTGTATGCAGACGGTGTACATCCCTGTACTTCCTTAAATTTTCGTATGAAAAAACTCACATTTTCAAATCCACACTGCTCTGCAATTGCCGCAATTGAATCATCACTTTGTACAAGCAGCTGTGTCGCCTGTTTCACACGTATATAATTCAACTGCGTAAACGGAGAAAGTCCTGTTTGTTTCTTGAAGTAACTGCAAAAATAATTAGTCGACATATGTACCAAATCCGCCAATTCTGATAACGTTATCCTGTCGGAATAATTTCCCCGCATATAATGGAT
>CAZRZV010000048.1:0-11097 GCA_964604665.1 uncultured Faecalimonas sp.
AATCGACAGTAATGGTGATGGCGTAATTGGATACGTCCTTGCAATTGGTGATATCGGACATAACGATTCTATCGCTCGTACACGTGGTGTTCGTGCAGCGCTCGGAACCGGAGTAGAAGCTTCAGGAGCAATTGATGCAAGCCCGGCAGGTACTAATACAAACGGTGCAGCTACAGTTGTTAAGGATGCAACACTTGAAGTTGACGGAAAGACATATACAGTTCGTGAACTCGCTTCTCAAGAAATGAAAAACTCTGCAGGTGCTACATGGGATGCAGCTACAGCAGGTAATGCAATCGGAACATGGTCAGCATCATTTGGCGGCGAAATCGACGTAGTTGTTTCTAATAATGATGGTATGGGAATGTCAATGTTCAACGCTTGGGCAAAAGACAACAAAGTTCCTACATTTGGTTACGATGCAAACAGCGACGCAGTTGCAGCAATCGCAGAAGGTTATGGCGGAACAATTTCTCAACATGCTGACGTACAAGCATATCTCACACTTAGAGTGCTTCGTAATGCACTTGACGGTGTAGACATTGACACAGGTATCGGTACAGCTGATGATGCAGGTAATGTTTTAACTGAAGGCGAAGATTACAGATACAGCGAAGAACAAAGATCATACTATGCATTGAACATAGCTGTAACAGCAGAAAATTATAAGGACTTTACAGATTCTACAAAGACTTATGATAAAGTTTCTAATCAACTTGACAAAGATACAAGTGCTGAAAAGAAAGTTTGGCTCAATATTTACAATGCATCAGATAACTTCCTGAGCTCAACATATCAGCCGCTTCTTGAAAAATATGATGACCTTTTGAACTTGAAAGTAGATTATATCGGAGGCGACGGACAGACAGAGTCTAACATTACAAACCGTCTTGGAAATCCAAGCGAATACGATGCATTTGCAATCAACATGGTAAAAACAGATAATGCAGCATCTTATACATCAATCCTTAGTCAATAGGATAGGAAGCCAAGAAGGGTGTCAGGAGCTACTGATACCCTTCTTTTACGAAAAGAATATGAATGTAGTAAGGGAGTAAGGATATGGCAGAAGATAGGAACGATAACATCTTATCGATTCGTGGCATGAGCAAATCATTCGGAAGAAACAAAGTGCTTAATCATATCAACATGAATGTGAAGAGAGGCTCTATTATGGGTCTGATGGGTGAAAATGGTGCCGGTAAATCGACGATGATGAAATGTCTTTTTGGTACTTATCAAAAAGACGAAGGCGTGATTATCCTGGATGGAAAAGAGATTAATTTTTCCGGTCCAAAGGACGCCCTGGAGAATGGGGTGGCAATGGTTCATCAGGAATTAAATCAGTGCCTTGAGAGAAGTGTAGTTGATAATTTATTCCTTGGCCGTTACCCTAAAAATTCATTAGGCGTGGTGGACGAAGGAAGAATGAAAAAAGAAGCGTCAGACTTGTTCCGAAAGTTAGGAATTACAGTAAATCTGACGCAGCCAATGAAACATATGTCCGTATCAGAACGACAGATGTGTGAGATTGCAAAGGCAATTTCTTATCACTCTAAGGTAATTGTGTTAGATGAACCTACATCTTCACTTACAGCGCCGGAAGTTGCAAAGTTGTTTAAGATGATGCGGCAGTTGAGGCAGCAGGGAATTTCCCTGATTTACATCTCACATAAAATGGATGAAGTCTTTGAGATATGCGACCAGATTTCGGTACTTCGGGACGGTTCCCTTGTGATGACAAAAGATAGCAAGGATACGGATATGAATGAATTGATTGCGGCTATGGTTGGCCGTTCTCTTGACAACCGGTTCCCGCCTGTGGACAATACACCGGGTGAGACGATTCTTTCTGTAGAGCATCTTTCTACGAAGTATGAACCAAAGCTTCAGGACATCAGTTTTGATGTGAAAAAGGGTGAAATCTTCGGACTGTATGGTCTGGTAGGTGCAGGACGTACAGAACTTTTGGAGACTATATTCGGAATCCGAACAAGGGCTGCCGGACGTGTGTATTACGATGGAAAGCTTATGAACTTCCATTCTGCAAAGGATGCGATGGATCATGGATTTGCATTGATTACGGAAGAACGAAAAGCGAATGGTCTTTTCTTAAAGGCGGATCTTACGTTTAATACGACAATTGCAAATATCAAGCAATACAAGTCGGGGATTGCATTGTCAGACAGTCAGATGGTGCGTGCTACAGCGGAAGAGATTCGAATCATGCATACAAAATGTATGGGACCGGACGATATGATTGCAAATCTTTCCGGTGGAAATCAGCAGAAAGTGATTTTTGGAAAATGGCTGGAACGTTCGCCGAATATCTTTATGATGGACGATCCGACCAGAGGAATTGACGTAGGTGCCAAGTATGAAATATACGAGCTGATTATCCAGATGGCAAAGCAAGGTAAGACGATTATAGTCGTTTCATCAGAGATGCCTGAGATTCTCGGAATTACGAACCGCATTGGTGTCATGTCAAACGGACATCTGTCAGGTATCGTAAACACGAAGGAGACGAATCAGGAAGAGCTGTTGAGACTTAGTGCAAAATATTTGTAATGGGAAGGAGTACGGAATATGGCAAAAGATGCTAGAATTCTTACGGCAGAGGAGGAAGCAAAACTCTTAAAGCCAATAGATGAATATGTAGGAAAAATACAGGCTCAGATCGATGCTCTGCGTGTAGATGGTACGGATAAGGTACAATCTTTAAAAACACATATTTCTCTTGCAAAAGGGGACAAAAACTATACAAAAGAGGAACGTATCGCAGTCATTCAAAAAGATAAAAAGGACTTAGAGGCAGCGAAGAAGGTGGAAGCAGCCAATAAGGAACAGATTAAGAAGCTGATTGCAGAGGCAGAACAATATATTGCAAAACATTATGACAGTGAATACTATCAGAAAGTTGTAGAAAGTTGTGAGGCTGAAAAAGCAGAGGAAAAAGCTGCATATGAACAGATACGTGCAAAACTGAAAGAAGAGCACAAACAGAGTCTTGCAAAATTAACAGATAAGCATGAAATCAAAGACGAAAAGTATGTTTATAAGAACCGGGTTTTTGATGCGGAAATGATGCATGAATCCAGACTTCAGGAGATTAAGGACAGAAAGCATGACGCATTCGCACACAAATATCATCTGATTGACCTTCTGCGTACGTCAAAATTCACATTTGCACAGAAACAGGCCCAGGGAATAGAAAATTATAAATATACATTCAATATATCACAATTTTTATATAAAAACGGACTTTATATTGTCATTATCATGATATTTATCGCATTGTGTATTATTACACCTCTTGTAAAACACACACAACTTTTAACGTATGCGAACGTGCTGAATATTTTACAGCAGGCTTCTCCGCGTATGTTCCTTGCACTTGGTGTAGCAGGTCTGATTCTTCTGACAGGTACGGACCTTTCCGTAGGGCGTATGGTTGGCATGGGTATGGTTACGGCAACGATTATCATGCACAACGGAATCAATACAGGTGCAGTGTTTGGTCATATATTTGATTTTACAGGAATCCCGGTAGTTGGAAGGGCGATACTTGCACTCGTAATGTGCGTCATTTTCACGACCATGTTTGCTACCATTGCAGGATTCTTTATGGCAAGGTTTAAGATGCATCCGTTTATTTCCACCATGGCAAACATGCTGATTATTTTCGGACTTGTAACCTATGCGACAAAGGGTGTTTCATTCGGTGCAATTGATGCTTCTATTCCACGTATGTTTATTCCGAGAATTGGCGATTTCCCAACGATTATTCTCTGGGCAGTGGCTGCGGTCATCGTGGTATGGTTTATCTGGAACAAGACGACATTTGGTAAGAATCTTTACGCTGTAGGCGGTAACCCGGAAGCAGCGGCTGTATCCGGTATATCTGTATTCAAGGTTACACTTAGCGCATTTGTATTGGCAGGTATCCTTTATGGATTTGGTTCATGGCTTGAATGTAACAGAATGATTGGTTCCGGTAGTGCAGCCTACGGACAAGGCTGGGATATGGACGCCATTGCAGCATGTGTGGTTGGTGGTGTTTCTTTCACCGGTGGTATTGGTAAGATATCAGGTGTAGTAACCGGTGTACTTATTTTTACATCACTTACGTATTCTCTTACCATTCTTGGAATTGATACGAACCTCCAGTTTATTTTTGAAGGTATCATCATCCTTGCGGCAGTAACGCTTGACTGTCTCAAGTATGTAAAGAAAAAATAAGATTCTGACGGATTCATGAAAAGGGGACCTTATATGATAAAGGTCCCCTTTTGCTATATTTTTTCAAATTTGGGTAAGTATTAGATATGAATGGAGTAGGATTTCTGATATAATGTATAGTAGTTTCAGTGAACGGTTGAAATGTGCAGGAGGGTATAGAAATGCAGATATATAAAGTACTTCTTGTAGATGATGAAGAAGAGGTTATGAATGCCATTGAGCACAAGATAAAGTGGCAGGAACTGGGCTTTGAGGTAATCGGAAAGGCACAAAACGGAGTAAAGGCGTTAGAGATTGCAGAAAAGACACAGCCGGATGTGGTGATTACGGACATTAAGATGCCATATATGGACGGGTTGGAATTATCACGGAGACTGAAAGAGGAAAATCCGAGTGTCCGCATTATGATATTAACAGGCTTTGACGAGTTTGAATATGCGAAAGAGGCAGTGCATCTTGAGATAGAGGAATATGTGTTAAAGCCGGTCAATGCCAATGAGTTTTCAGAATGTATGAAGCGATTGAAAGGGATATTGGATCGAGAACGCGATGAGAAATTAAATATAAAGAAATTGGAAGAGTATTATATGCAGTCACTGCCGCTTTTACAGACGAACTTTTTCTGTTCTCTGATTGAAGGGAGTGTGAATAAGACGGATATGGACAAGTTCCTTAGTGCCTATCAGATTTCGTTGAAGGGACCTGTGCTTTGCTGTGTGGTTTTTCATACCTCAGAGAATCATGTGCCGGATACAATGAGCCCTTTGCTCCTTACCATGTCTGTTCGCAGAGAGGTGCAGGCAAGGTTCGGAGAGAAATGGAAATGCAAGGATTTTATGTATCTTGGAAATCTTGTTATGATTGTCGAAATGCAGTCTGAGGACGATATTTCACAGCTGACGGATGATTGTGACAGATTTTGCAGATGGGCGAAACGATTCCTGGGTGCGGTTGTGACAGCGGGAATCGGTAAGGCATGTGAAAACCTGCTTTGTATCAGCACTTCTTACGTGGGAGCCAGAGAAGCGGTTTCCTACCGGGTGATTTATGGAACAGGGCGTTCTATCAATATCAGCGATATAGCGCCAAAAGGACAGGAATTGTCAATGCGGATGGAAGATATTAAAATGAACGATTTGTTTAAGGCGATTCATTTAGGAGTGCGGGAAAATATAGAAAAAGCAGTCCATCGCATTGTGCGCAGTCTCTGTGAGAATGCCACGACAGTAACGCAGTACAATTTTGCCACGATGGAGATTGTGGGACATCTCTATCAGTTTTGTGCAAATAATTACATGAATTTTGATGAGCATACAGGAGATATCAGAAATTTATATGAAACGATTCCACAGATGGATGAGAGCGCTCTGACGAATTGGATTATTCATGTGGCATTATCGATTAGTGAGGAATTTAAGAAAGCAAGAACATCCTCTTTGAGACATCTGATAGCGGGAGCAAAAAATATGGTGCGGGATAACTATCAGGACCCGGATCTTTCACTGGATACAATATGTTCAGGTCTGGGAGTGTCCAATTCCTATTTTTCTTCAATATTTAAAAAGGAAGTCGGACAGACTTTTGTCGCCTATCTTACAGAATACAGAATGGAACAGGCGCTTCGCCTGATATTGGAAACGAATGAAAAGAGTTATGAGATTGCGGAGCATGTAGGATATGTAGATGCCAATTATTTCAGCTATGTATTTAAGAAAAAGTTTGGCATGTCACCTTCAAAATACCGGTCAGAGCATACAAGGAAATAATCTATGATAAGAAAAATAAAAAGCAATAAAATATTCGATATTCAGTCAATCATTATGTTTGTTCTCACGATGCTTACCATTGTCACATCGATTACAATGGGAGCTCTTTTGTACAATCGATACAAATTGACAACGAGGCAGGTGGAGGTACAGGATGCACATACGCTTATGGAGAGCACCGTCGATTCCATAGAGCATCATCTGTTGAATATGCGTCGCCTTTTAAATACTTTAAATTATAATGTGATTCAGGAACTTGATGTGTCCAGCACGGAGTTTCATCAGGAGTTGAGTCTGCTTTATGAAATGAACAAAGATAGAGTTCAGAGTATTGCTTTATATGATGATACGGGAGAACTGATTGCTGCTGAGCCGGTAATTGCGCAAAAAGAAGAGGCAGGGGTTTCCGAGCAGGATTGGTTTGTAAATGCAATGAATGAAATTGAGAATGTGCATGTTTCTACACCTCATATGCAAAATTTATTTCGAGACGATGCGTATCAATACCATTGGGTGGTGTCATTGAGCCAGGTGGTCGATATTATTGATGGGGGAAGACCGCGAAATGGAGTATTGCTTGTGGATATGAAATACTCGGATATTGCGGAAATCGTTGAAAAAATCAATCGTGATAATAACGAACAATACTATTATATATGTGATAGTTCAGGGAATCTGATTTTCCATCCACGTGCGATGGAAATCAACCAGGGGCTGTTTTCGGAAAACAGTGAGGAGATAGTAGCGTTTAAAGATGGGATTTACGATAACACTTTGAATGGCTCAAAAAGAAAGGTAATCGTGAGTACGATACCCTATATTGGCTGGAAGATAGTCGGCGTGATTCCTCGAAATGCACAGACGGATACCCAGGTACAGTTCCGCTATTATGTTATGACAATCATTACGCTATTGATTATGATGATTCTGGTTGTAAACAAAATCATCACAAGAAAAATATCACGCCCGCTTTTGAGACTTGATAATTCTGTAAAGGCGTATGAGGCAGGTGAGAAACCAAATATCTATATTGGCGGTTTTTCGGAAATCCGGCATCTGGGGTACTCTGTTCAAAAGTCCTACGAACAGATTGAAGAATTGATGAAAGAAATCGTAAAGCAGCAGAATGAACGCAGAAAAAGTGAGCTTGATGCATTACAGAGTCAAATTAACCCGCATTTCTTATATAATACTTTGGAATCCATTACATGGATGATTGAGGGAAATAGAAATGAGGATGCGGTATGCATGATATCTGAGCTGGCAAAACTGTTTCGAATCAGTCTTTCAAAAGGAAAGACCATTATCAGCATAGAAGATGAACTGCAACATTCCAGAAGTTATCTGAATATCCAGAAATACCGTTACAGGGATCGGTTTGAGATACAGTATCACATTGCTCCGGAAATTTATGATTATTGTACGGTAAAGCTTATTTTGCAGCCTATTTTGGAAAATGCAATCTATTATGGCGTCGGAGATACAGAAGAAGATGATGCGAAGATTATTATAAGTGGAAGAAAAGCAGGCGAGGATATTTATATTTCTGTAGAGGATAACGGAATGGGAATGCCCGAGGAGATTGTTCGTAATATCCTTACGGATAACCATAAGGTGCCAAAGCATGGCTCCGGAGTTGGTTTGATAAATGTTCACACCAGAATTCAGTTGATGTTTGGCGCAGAGTATGGGCTTATCGTTGAAAGTGGACTAGACGTAGGTACGAAGGTCACCATACATTTGCCGGCTGTTTTGTACACAAAGGAAAATTGTGGCGAGTTAGAAAAATCAAATATCTGGAAAGGATAGGAAATATGAAGAGAAGCAGGACAACCTTTCTGGTTGCAGAAATTTTACTGGCAATTTTAACAATCTTTCTGATAAGAAATATATTTTCCATCGAAAAACCACAGAAGAGGATTGCTGTCATTGTGGAAAAATCCGGCGACGAAAGATGGGATCCTTTTATCAATGGGATGAAGCAGGCGGCAGGACTTCAAAATATTCATCTGATTATATGCAACACAGATGAGATTGAAGATGCGCAGGAAGAAAGAAACCTGATATATGAGCAATTGGATAATAATATTGATGCCCTGATTATTCAGGCGGCTCCCGGACATGATGTGGCGGAGATGCTGGAAGAAGTTTCGAAAGTGAAACCGGTCATTCTGGTTGTAAACGATGTATTGACTCCGGAAATAGAACAGGATATACATGCAACCTCAGAATTTGCAAGGATTATGCCCGATCATTACCAAATGGGATATGCGTTAGGAAAGGAATTGCTGCGAAAGAATGATAATGATATCAAAGGAAAAACGTTGGGTATCGTAAATGGTATGGCGGATACAGACAGCGCAAAAAAGAGACAGCGGGGACTGGAAGACGCACTTGCCGGTTCGGGGTGTGAGATACGCTGGAGAATCAATACCATATATGGACAAGACGTCAGCATAATGGTTGAGGAGCAGGAACCGGTTGATATGATAGCTGCCTTGGAAACAGGAGTGTTGGAACAGCTTGGGGAAACGGAACAGGAAGTGTTGCTCTATGGAATCAGCAACAGTACCAAAGACGTTTACTACTTAGATACCGGAATCGTTGAAAGTCTTATCATGGCAGACGAGTATGATATGGGATATCGTAGTATTATGGAAATGGCAAAGGCGTTGAAACGTAATCTGTATGAGATTCAGAATCACACAATAGATTTTCGAATCTTACAAAAAGAGGATATCTTCACACAAGAAATCCAAAAGTTTCTTTATTCGTATGAGTAATGCAAGGGAGGTAGAGCCGGATGAAGCATAACAGAAAGAAAGTGTTTGTGTTTCTCCTTATGATAGTAATGATTTTGCCGGGCTGTGCAAGACATGAGGAAAAGAAAAGTACAACAATCAGGGTAGGAGTTGTGTTATATACACAGGACGATCCTTATATCAACGCATTGACTGATTGCCTGAAAAAGAATTTTGAAGAGATGGAATCAGACGACCTTCGCATTATTATGACTGTAAGAGACGGGAAAGATGATCAGTCCGTGCAGGATGATGTGGTGGAAGAAGTGATTGATGCAGGCTGTGATGTGTTGTGCGTAGACCTTGTGGATAGGACGGCGCCCTCTAACATTATCGGGATGGCAAAGAAGGAGAATATTCCGATTATTTTCTTTAACAGGGAGCCTGTGTGGGAAGACTTGATGCAGTGGGAGAAAATATATTATATAGGAGGAGACGCAAAGCAGTCCGGTGTGATGCAGGGAGAGATTGCCGCAGACGTTATCAATGCGAATGGTCAGGTGGATCGAAATCAGGATGGAAAAATACAGTACGTGCTGCTCGAGGGAGAGGCAGGACATCAGGATGCAATTATCCGCACAGACTGTTGCGTGAAAACACTCATCGGACAGGGTATAGAACTGGAAAAACTCAGCTACCAATTTGCAGACTGGAACCGGGCACAGGCAGAGAATAAAATGACACAGCTCCTTGAACGGTACGGGGCTCAGATTGAACTCGTACTCGCAAACAACGATGAGATGGCACTTGGAGCAGCTGCTGCTTACGATAAGTTGGGGTATTCTTCTGAACAACGTCCGATTATATTCGGGATTGATGGACTGAAAGAGGCGTTGACAGCAGTACAGGAAGGAACGATTCAGGGAACGGTCTATCAGGACAAAGAGGGTCAGGCTATGCAAATGGCAAAGCTTGCAGTGGATTTATTCCGAGGAAACTCCTTGACACAGTACGAATTTCAGAATGGGAAATACATTATTTTGCCATATCAGAAAGTAGATTTGACAAATATCTCAGAGTATCTGGAGGAATAAGCGGAAAGGTGGTGCATCGAATGGCTGTACGGGAAGAGTGGACTTCGCGTTACTACGCAGAGATGAATTCGGAAAAAAGACAGGTAATCTTAGAGGAAAATGTTTCCGAGCCAAAGACGGAAGATGATTTGTTCCGGGAAAAACTCTGGGTAGCCCGATACGGGAAAAGAAAACCGAGAAACGATGCTTTTGTCGGGCATATGATGAATCTCAAATATATCTCGGAGAGTGGTAGTGTTGATATAGGCGGGAAAAAGAAAAAACTGGCCGTGGAGATTATCCATGGACTGCAATTGTTTGAATTTGAAAAAAAGAGCGTGGGTCAGCAGGAGATTCTGTTTCAGGAATTGAAAAATACATGCTTGAAATTTATTGATATCAGTGCAAATGGAAGAGGCTTTACCTCTGTCGCTTTTGGCATGGGGCAGCTTTCAAGGGAAAGCGTGGCAAAGAAAATTGCGGAGCAGTTAAGTGCAGTTGCATATAAGGCACCGCACATGCTCCATATGGATAAGGAATTTTCGCTTTTGCAAAAAGCGGCAGCAGAAGCGTTCCGGGAAGTCTATCCGAACAGGGAACATTTTCTGAAAAAATAAGTATATGCCATGCTTTGCATTCGGAAGGCAGACAACCTATGTTTTCGGATTTTCTTTACACTCCGAAAAATTGGTTTTATCATCAGAAAAAAATTGCATTTTTACGAAAAGAGCTCTTGACTTTTGGGGCTAAACATAATAAAATATTTAGGCGTGCATAGAAACGCATTTGTTTTTGTGCGCCAAAATACTGAAAATAACAGTAGCAACCAACAGAATTCATAGGAGGTGAAAAAGAATGCCAACATTTAACCAGTTAGTAAGAAAGGGACGTCAGACTTCTGTAAAGAAATCTACAGCTCCGGCTCTTCAAAAAGGGTATAACTCTTTGAGAAAGAGAGCAACTGATTCGTCTGCACCACAAAAAAGAGGTGTTTGTACAGCAGTTAAAACAACTACCCCTAAGAAACCTAACTCAGCTCTTAGAAAGATCGCCAGAGTTCGTCTTTCAAACGGTATCGAAGTAACAAGTTACATTCCGGGTGAAGGTCACAACCTTCAAGAACATAGCGTTGTTCTTATCCGTGGCGGTAGAGTAAAAGACTTACCAGGTACAAGATATCACATCGTTCGTGGTACACTTGATACAGCAGGCGTTGCTAAGAGAAGACAAGCACGTTCTAAATACGGTGCTAAGAGACCAAAAGACGCAAAGAAG
>CAZRZV010000049.1:0-10953 GCA_964604665.1 uncultured Faecalimonas sp.
TGAGTATTATAATTTTGAGAAGGATTGTATGGAGGAGTACATTTTATCCGATGAGGAACTGAAAGCGGTCGATCTTGTGCTGGGTACAACTCCTGTAGAGATAACAGATGATGACATGCTGGGTTATACTCTTGCTGTGGATTCTTGTGTGAAAGGAACTCCTTTTTCAAAGTATGAGTTTGACCTCATGCAGGCAGATGAGGGTTACTATTTTGAGAGATATGATGACAATGGGAGAGGCGTGTATTATAAGGTGCCGGCAGAATTGAATCCGGTTTTTGAAAAACTCATTGACATTTCTTTTTAATAGGAGTATAGTTACCTGTATATAGACGAAATGCTATGACAGGGAAAAAGATGACGGATTGCAGCTTTCAGAAAGCTGTTGGTTGATGCGAAACAGTAGTGCACCGTGTATCGCGCTCGCCCTCGAGCGGCGGACTGAAAAGTTTTGGCTTAGTAGGAACGACGGCTTCTCACCGTTAATAGAGATTGGCATAGAATATATGTGCTGAAATGAGGTGGGTCGGTAAGACCAATAAAAGTGGTACCGCGGAGAAGTTATAGTCTTCGTCTTTTAGTAATAAAAGACGAAGACTTTTTTTATATCAATATTTAAGGAGGATCAACAATGGATCAGATAAAAATCAGCGACATTACGATGAAACAGACAGGGAAGGAATTTACGTTATCATTCAAAGAAAAATTGGAAATTCCAAAGCTACTGGATAAACTGGGTGTGACAGTAATCGAGCTGGAGGGAATCGTACAGCCAAAGATTGACGCGCTCCGCATAAAATCAGTAGCTTCTACTGTAAAAAGCAGTATTATCGCAGTTCCGGTTGCGTTGTCAGAAGACAGTGTAGAGGCAACGTGGAATGCATTAAAAGAGGCAAAAAGCCCACGGCTTCAGGTGTTTGCTTCCGTTAGCCCGGTACAGATGGAGTACCTTTTCCATAAGAAACCGGCTGCAATGCTTGCGGCAATTGAAGAGACGATTAAAGCATGTGCAAGAAAGACAGAGGATGTTGAATTTATTGCAGATGATGCCACAAGAAGTGATTCGGCCTTTCTTTATACAGCAGTGAAAACCGCGATTGCAGCAGGTGCAAAGACAGTTACCGTTTGTGACGCAACAGGCGCAATCCTGCCGGATGAATTAGGCGTATTTTTAGATGCACTTTATGAAAACGTACCGGAGTTAAAAGATGTTGTACTGGGTATTTCATGTTCCAACGAACTTGCTATGGCGGATGCCTGCGCAATTGCTTCCATTAAACATGGTGTGGGAGAAATCAAGGCAGCAGCATATCAGGTAAATCAGATTTCACTTCCAAATGTAGCAAGACTGCTTGCAACCAAAGGAGACGCATTTGGCGTGAGTTCGACAGTGCGTACGGTGGAAATGAAACGTATTGTGAAACAGATTGAATGGATGTGCCAGAGCACACGCAGCAAAAATTCTCCGTTTGACAATGGGGTGCAGGATGTTGCGGAAGATATGGCGCTTACCAATAACGACAACATGACAACCGTATTAAAGGCAGTTGAAAAATTAGGTTATGATTTGAGTGAAGAAGACGGAGCTCAGGTTTGGGATGCATTCCGGAAAATTGCAGCCCGCAAAGAAGTGATTTCTTCAAAAGAATTAGAGACGATTGTTGCATCGGCAGCGATGCAGGTGCCTGCAACGTATGTATTACATAGTTATAGTATTTCGGCAAGCAATATTGCATCGTCTATGGCAAATATGAAACTAGAAAAACAAGGTCAGATGCTGGAAGGTGTTGCACTTGGTGACGGCCCTGTGGATTCGGCATTTTTGGCATTGGAAAATATTTTGGGATGTCATTATGAATTGGATGATTTCCAGATTCGTTCCGTGACAGAAGGACGCGAAGCTATGGGGGAGGCTGTCGTGAAATTGCGTTCTAACGGAAAACCCTATTCCGGACGCGGAATTTCAACGGATATTGTGGGTTCAAGTATCCAGGCATATATCAATGCAGTAAATAAAATTGTGTATGAGGAGGCTGAAAACTAATGAAACTTTCCTTTTCTACAAGAGGCTGGGCTCATTTAGGCTGGGACGAATGGCTTGACGCCAGTGTGAATATGAAGTTCGAAGGCGTGGAAGTTTACAACTTGCCAAAGTTCCCGGAACTGATGGAACGCAGCGGCCCGTTTCACAAATATAATATGGGAGCAACTGCAAGGCAATTAAGAGAAAAAAATCTATGCATTCCTTGTTTTGATACTTCCTGCGATTTGTCTTCCAACGAAGAGAACTTTGTTCCATCTATGAAGGAATTGATACATATTGCAAAACAAATGCAAGTGCCGTATGTAACGATTGTTGCATTACATGATAATGAAAATTTGGTGCGTGCGCGTTTGACAGAGTTAGTCAAAGAAGCAGAAACAGCAGGGGTTACCATTTTGGTAAAGACCAGCGGTATTTATTCAGATACGGCACGTCTTCGTGCGCTGATGGATGATTTTGCATGCGACCAGCTCGCGGCGCTGTGGGATATTCATCATCCATACCGCGATTATGATGAAAGTGCAGATGTGACGATTAAAAATCTTGGTGCATATGTCAAACACGTGCATTTACGTGATTCCGATGATAAAGATACTTACAACTTAATCGGTGAAGGAACGCTCCCTGTGGCAGATATGATGCGCGCTCTTTCTTCTATTGATTATGACGGATTTATTTCTTTGGAATGGAAGACAGAGTGGATGGAAGACCTTCCGGATTACGAAGTTATCTTACCTCATTTTGTAAACTATATGAGTCGTTTTGAAAAGACACGCGGCAAAAAGAAAGTATTATATCCAAACCATAATGGCACAGGACAGTACGTGTGGAAGAAAGATGAATTAATCAATCTTACGTTTCCACAGGTGTTAGATCGTATGGTGGAGGAATTTCCGGATCAATATGCATTTAAATATACGACGTTGGATTATGTGCGTACATATGAAGAGTTCCGTGACGATGTAGACCAATTTGCGAAAGCACTCATTTCCATGGGAGTAAGGGCAGGTTCCAAGGTGTCTATCTGGGCAACCAATGTTCCTGCATGGTACATCACTTTCTGGGCAGCAACAAAGATTGGCGCAGTACTGGTTACCGTAAATACTGCGTATAAAAGACATGAGGCAGATTATCTGTTCAGACAATCCGATACACATACATTGGTTATGGTGGAATCTTGCCTGGATTCTAACTATAAAGAGATTATCAATGAGATTTGTCCGGAAATTGCGACAAGTAAACCGGGCGAACCGCTTCATTGTAAGAGACTTCCGTTCCTTCGCAATGTCATTACCGTTGGATTTAAACAACCGGGATGCCTTACATTTGATGAGGCGATGGAACGTGGCGACCTTGTCCCGCAGGAAGAGTTAAATCGTATGGCGGCGAGAGTCAGACCGGATGATGTCTGTAACATGCAATACACATCAGGAACCACAGGCTTCCCGAAAGGTGTTATGCTGACGCATTATAACGTAGTAAATAACGGAAAATGTATCGGAGACCGCATGGGACTTTCCACGGCAGACCGCATGATGATTCAGGTGCCGATGTTCCACTGTTTCGGTATGGTGCTTTCTATGACAGCATCACTTACTCACGGTGCAACAGTTTGTCCGATGCCATATTTCTCGGCAAAATCGTCTCTTGCCTGCATCAATCAAGAGCGTATTACTTGCTTTAATGGTGTTCCGACTATGTTTATTGCCATGTTCAATCATGAGGACTATCGCAAAACCGATTTCTCTCATATGCGTACAGGGATTATGGCGGGAGCAGGATGTCCGCCGGAGCTGATGAGACGTGCAGCAGACCCGAATGAAATGAATATGACCGGAATTGTCAGTGTGTATGGTCAGACAGAGTCTTCTCCGGGAAGTACCATGTCGGCATGGACAGATTCTTTGGATTTACGTTGTGATACGGTTGGTTATGATTTTCCGCATGTGGAATGTAAGATTGTTGATCCGGAAACGGGAGAAGAAGTACCGGACGGCGAGAACGGAGAATTCTGTTCGCGCGGTTACAATACCATGAAGGGGTATTATAAGATGCCGGAAGCCACCAGAGATACGGTGGACGAACAGGGTTGGCTTCATTCAGGAGACCTTGCCTGTCGCAATGCAGACGGTACATATTTGATTACCGGTCGTCTGAAAGATATGATTATCCGCGGCGGTGAAAATATTTATCCGAAGGAAATCGAAGAATTTATTTATACACATCCATTTGTACAGGATGTGCAGGTCATTGGAGTGCCTGATAAAAAGTATGGCGAAGAGGCTATGGCATGCGTTATACTAAAAGAGGGCAAGTCTTTGACAGAGAAAGAAATGCACGACTTTATTGCGGCCAGCATGGCACGCCATAAAGTTCCGAAATATATCGAGTTTGTGGATGCATTCCCGATGAATGCAGCCGGCAAGGTATTGAAGTACAAGATGCGTGAAGATGCGACAAAACGTCTTGGACTGGAAAACGCAGCCGGAATCGACACAGCAAAGAGTAACAATTAGTAGCAATAAAAGGGGTGAAAATGATGCCAAAAAATTATGTAACAATGGACGGTAATGAAGCTGCCGCTCACATGGCCTATCCGTTTACGGAGATTGCAGCGATTTACCCGATTACTCCATCCTCGCCGATGGCAGGGCTTACAGATGCATGGTCAGCAAGAGGGAGAAAAAATGTATTTGGTCAGACAGTAACACTTACGGAAATGCAGTCAGAAGCAGGTGCGATTACAGCCGTCCACGGTGCTCTTCAAACCGGGTCTCTTGCAACGACCTATACGTCTTCACAGGGGCTTATGCTTATGGTGCCTGTGCTTTACCGTATTGCAGGTGAGAGACTTCCTGCTGTACTTCATGTAGCTTCCCGTACCGTAGGTACTCATGCCATGAGTATTTTCGGCGACCATTCTGACGTAATGGCTTGCCGCCAGACAGGATTTGCCATGCTTTCTTCAGGAAGCGTGCAGGAGGTTGCAGACCTTGCTCCGGTTGCCCATTTGGCAGCGATTGAAGGACGTATTCCGTTTATGCATTTCTTTGATGGTTTCCGTACTTCACATGAAATTAATAAGATTGAACTGCCGGACCAGGAGGCGCTTGCAGGTTTAATCAACCAAGATGCTTTAAAAGCATTCCGTGACGGCGCATTAAATCCGGAACACCCGACACTTCGCAGTACGGTGCAAAACGGCGACGTTTATTTCCAAGTGCGTGAGGCAAACAATGTGTTCTATAATGCACTTCCGGATATTGTGGAAAACTATTTGTCAGAAATTTCAAGACTTACAGGACGTGAGTATCACGTATTTAATTATTACGGCGACCCGGATGCAACAGATGTTGTCATTGCAATGGGTTCTGCAAGCGGTGTTATCCGCGATGCAGTGGATGCACTTCGCAGAGAAGGCAAGAAGGTTGGTTTCTTGCAAGTACATTTGTACCGTCCATTCTCAGCAGAGTATTTTCTGAAAGCACTGCCAAAATCAGTAGAGCGTATTGCTGTTTTGGACAGATGTAAGGCAATGGGTAGCGCAGGAGAACCGCTATTTGAAGATGTATGCAGCGTGCTTATGAACAGTGAACGCAATGTGAAAGTGATTGGCGGACGTTACGGGCTCAGTTCAAAAGATACAGACCCTGCACAAATTGTGGCAGTATTTGCAAATCTTGAGTCTGCAAATCCGGTTCACAGTTTTACCATTGGTATCAATGATGATGTGACACATCTTTCATTGCCTGTGAAACCATACAAGCAGAAAAAAGAGGGCATGGTTCAATGCAAATTCTGGGGACTTGGCGGTGATGGAACAGTTGGTGCAAACCACAATACCGTGCGTATTATCAACGACAATACAGATAAGTACGCGCAGGCATATTTTGAATACGATGCAAAGAAATCATTTGGTGTGACAAAGTCGCATTTGCGTTTTAGTGATGAACCGATTACGAGTTCTTATTATGTAAAGCAGGCTGACTTTGTGGCATGTCACAATCAAAGTTACATATCGCAGTACGATATCGTGGATGAAATCGTAGAGGGCGGAACATTTCTTTTGAATTGCAGTTGGAAAGAGGATGAGTTAGAAGCGCATATCCCGGCTTCTGTACGTAAAAAGATTGCAGAAAAGAATATCAAGTTTTATATGATTGATGCAAATCAGATTGCACAGGATTTGGGACTCGGAAGTCATACCAATACAGTTCTTCAGGCGGCATTTTTCGTATTGATGCAAGCGATTCCTACAGAGGAAGCGCTCGAAATGATTAAAGCGGCGACTCGCAAGACTTTCTTTGCAAAAGGAGATGACGTGGTAGCACGCAACGTGGCAGCAATCGATGCGGGTGCAGCCAAAATTGTAGAAGTAAACGTTCCTGCTTCCTGGGCAGATGCAGAGGTAGAAACAGCGTCTGACGAGGAAAATGTCCCTGCGGTGGTAAAACGCTTACTGGAACCAATCAACAAACAAAAAGGTGATGACCTTCCGGTCAGTGCCTTTCAGGATTATGAGGACGGCCGTATCGACCTGGGACTTACTGCATTTGAAAAACGTGGTATTGCCCTCAAAGTGCCGGTATGGGACGCTTCTAAATGTATTCAGTGTAACAAGTGCGCATTGGTTTGTCCGCATGCTGTGATTCGTCCATACTTATTGAACGACGAAGAAAAGGCAAATGCTCCGCAAGGATTTGAGACTATTCCTGCAAACGGCGCAGCAAAAGGACTTCATTTCACCATGCAGGTATCTGCTTATGACTGTACAGGCTGCGGCAGCTGTGTAAGTTGTTGCCCTGCAAAAGAAAAAGCACTTACCATGGAACCTGTAGTACTTGATAAAGCGAAGAAAGAAACATGGAATTATGGTTTGTCAGTTTCAGACAAAGGTGATTTGTTTAACGTATATACTGTAAAAGGAAGTCAATTCCGTCAGCCGCTCATTGAGTTTTCGGCTGCTTGTGCGGGATGTGGGGAGACACCTTATGCGAAGTTACTCACACAACTTTTTGGAGACCGTGTGTATTGGGCAAATGCAACAGGCTGTTCACAAGCTTGGGGCGCACCGATGCCGGGTATTCCATACACCACCAACAAGCGTGGATTTGGACCTGCATGGACCAACAGTTTGTTTGAAAACAATGCTGAACTTTCTCTTGGAATGTTCTTATCGGTCAAACAACAACGTTTAGCACAAAAAGCATTGGTGGGAACGTATTTCAAAGAAACAGAAAGCGAAGCAGCCAAGAATTGGCTTGACGCTTTTGAAGACTTTGATTTGTCACGCAAGTATACAGACGAGTTGATTGCGGAGTTAGAAAATGCCGATTCGGGTATTGCGGAGAAAATCTTAGAGAGAAAAGACCAGCTTGCTAAGAAGTGCTTCTGGATGTTTGGCGGAGACGGCTGGGCTTACGATATCGGTTTTGGCGGACTCGACCATGTTATCGCAAGCGGTGAAGATATCAACGTATTTGTAGTAGACACAGAAGTATATTCAAATACAGGCGGACAGAGCTCGAAAGCAACCCCTCTCGGAGCAGTAGCGCAGTTCGCTTCTTCAGGAAAACGCAGTCGCAAGAAAGACCTTGGCGCAATCTTCCGGACATATGGAAATGTATACGTGGCTCAGGTTGCTATGGGCGCTGATTCAAATCAATTGATTAAAGCGATTCACGAGGCAGAGCAGCACAAAGGACCTTCCGTGATTGTGGCTTACACACCATGTGCGGCACACGGTATTAAGGCAGGCATGTCAAATGTGCAGGCAGAAATGAAGCGTGCGGTAGACGCAGGTTACTGGACACTGTACCGTTATAATCCGAACGAAGAAAAGCCAATGAAAGTGGATTCAAAAGCGCCTTCTATGGATTACGAAGAATTCTTGGATGGTGAAACCAGATATGCAGCGCTGAAGCGTACTTTCCCGGAAAATGCAGAGACACTTTTCAAAGCAGCGAAGGAAGATGCAAAAGTAAAATATCAACAATATAAAACATTAGAAGAATTATAGAGGGGGCAGAAAAATGGATATGTTAAGACCATATTTTCCAATTACAGCGAAAGCAAAAGATGTGACATCTTTAGTGGCAGCAATTGTTACATATGTGGTGATAGGGGTGATTGCAGGTCTTATCATCGGGTTGCTCGGACAAATTCCGATTTTAGGAATTGCGTTCAGGATTCTCGGTGTACTTGTGGAAGTCTACACACTTGGAGGAATTGTTATATCAGTATTGGATTTTCTCGAAATAAAATTCTAAATAGTAGAAATTTTGAATTCCCTTACACAGGTTGTGTGAGGGAATTTTTTGTGGTAAAATCAAGATGAATGACAGTATAAAAGGAGATTGTGGTATGTGTACGGCATTACAATTTACAACAAAAGATCACTATTTTGGGAGAACTTTAGATATAGACTGCTCTTATGGGGAAGAAGTGTGCGTGATGCCACGAAAGTTTCCGCTGGAGTACAGAAAAATGGGTAAAATGGATTTGCACTATGCCATGATTGGTATGGCAACAGTGGTTGAAAATATACCACTGTATTATGATGCGGTAAATGAATATGGACTTGCCATGGCAGGGCTTAACTTTCCGGGAAATGCATATTACCCGCCATTACAGAAGAAAAAGGACAATATTACACCGTTTGAGTTTATACCGTGGATTTTAGGACAATGTAAAACAGTTGCAGAAGCAGGAAAACTTTTGGAGCGTATCAATCTGGTAAATATTTCATTTAACGAAAAGTTACCATTATCTCCATTGCATTGGATGATAGCAGACAAAGAGAGAGCGATTGTAGTTGAATCCATGAAAGACGGCTTGCATATTCACGAAAATCCGGCGGGGGTTATGACAAATAATCCCCCGTTTGAATACCAACTGTTTCATTTAAACAATTACCGAAATATCCGTGTGGATAATGGCGAAAATCATTTTGGAAAAGAGTTGTCTTTGGACACGTATTGCCAGGGACTTGGGGCAATCGGGCTTCCGGGAGATGTTTCTTCTATGTCAAGATTTGTAAGAATTGCATTTGGACGTGCACATGCTGTGTGCGAAGGGGATGAGGCGTCTTCGGTTAGTCAGTTTTTTCATTTGCTCGGTTCGGTGGAGATGAATCGCGGATGTTGCCTCACAGGTGCAGGAGAATGGGATGTTACGGTGTATACATCTTGTATGAACGTGGACCGCGGATTGTATTACTATACCACGTATGATAATCATCAGATTAGTTGTGTGGACATGTATAAGGAAAATCTGGGCGGGGAGACTGTGGCAAGGTATCCTTTGATTACAAAAGAACAGATTCGATGTCAGAATTAGAAAAAAGTATCAATCAGAAAGGTAACAAATCATGGCACTTAGCGGCAAAGAAAGAAGAGAACAGATTCTAAAAATATTAAAGGGTAGTGACAAACCGGTAGCAGGTACGGAACTGGCGGAACAATTGAATGTGAGCCGTCAGATTATCGTTCAGGATATGGCACTTATTCGCGCGAATGGAGTAGAAGTGATATCTACCAACAGAGGTTATGTTGTTCAAGAAGAAAAAGAGGTCAGACGGGTGTTTAAAGTGCTGCATACGGATGAACAGGTAGAAGAAGAGCTGAATCTTTTTGTGGATTTCGGAGCAAAAGTAGAAGATGTGTTTGTATATCATAAAGTATATGGTGTTATAAGGGCAGTCATGAATATTAAATCACGCCGGGATGTACAAAAATATATGGCAGACATATCGGCGGGTATTTCTACCAATTTGATGAATTTGACATCCAATTACCACTATCATACCATTGTTGCGGAAGATGAACAGACACTGGATTTGATTCAGGAAGAATTGATGAAGCGCGGGTTTTTGGCAAAATTGCAGGATTACGAGCCGGTTGATTTTTGGAAAGAGAAATAAAAAAGCACAATTGGAAAATCCAATTGTGCTTTTCTCTTGTCAATCTATGTAGATTATAATTCTACCTTGCCTGACTCTGTCTCGTTGATTACGTAGTAAACAGCATTGTCTTCAAGTTTTACGTAGATGTCCATAGTTTTGATGTCGCCAACTTTATTTCCAGCCTCTGTCCAAGCTTCCTTTACAGAAGCTACGATGTCTTTCTCTTCAACTTGTTTACCTTGGTATTGAACGAATAATGTTTTCTTAGCTGCCATGATAGCACCTCCTAATATACGTTTAATGCATATGCATTACAGATGTATTATATCATACAAGGTAGTAAAATAGTTACTAATAATTTTCAAAAAAGTATAAAAAATTTGTATCTTTTATATAATTCTGAAATAAATTCCGTCCCTTCCCATGAAAAAGTTCTCATTTTGAAAATCGGCAGGAACCGGTTTCAAAGAATCTACAATGGAACTGAGGGTAGAATTTTCTGAACGCCCATGATTGTATTGGAAATATCCGAGGATATCTTTCGGCACGCCGAGTTTTATGCGGCGTTTTCTCAGATAGTCATCTTTTTCTGTGTTTTCAACATTTAATCCAAACAACTCTAATTCGATTTCAAGATAACCTTCAATATAGTCAATTACACTGTCAAATGGTTTGCGGCGAAGTGATTCATCGAAGATTTCGCAAATATGCCGATAATATAGTTGCAGGAATTTTTCTTTATCAAATATAATATTGGCTTTTTTCCCAACGGATGCATTTCTCATAATCCCTTGCAATTCGCCGTGTTTCGTGTCAAAAAAAGTCATACATGCCATTGCGTAGGAAGGGGTCTGCCCATTAATTTCTTTGATTGCTAAAACCTGATTGAAAGCATCATCAAGAGCTTTTGGTGCGTGGTCACGTTTCCCTGTGGACTCCCAAATGCTCCACTGTTTATCGGACTTTTGATAACCGACGAAGGATGGCTTTTTGCGGCCGTTACATA
>CAZRZV010000050.1:0-10942 GCA_964604665.1 uncultured Faecalimonas sp.
GAAAACATACTCGTGGAATACAACATGTTTTGTGAGAGTAATATTAAGGAGGACTAACATGATTTCAGCAGGCGATTTTAAAAATGGCGTAACACTTGAAATTGAAGGAAACATTTATCAGATTATCGAGTTCCAACACGTAAAACCGGGTAAGGGTGCAGCGTTCGTTAGAACAAAATTAAAAAATATCATCAATGGAGGAGTCGTTGAAAAAACTTTCAGACCAACTGAAAAATTCCCAAAAGCTCACATTGAAAGAAAAGACATGCAGTACTTATATACAGACGGTGAATTATATCACTTCATGGATGTAGAGACATATGACCAGATTGCATTAAATGAAGATGCAATCGGCGATTCACTTAAGTTTGTAAAGGAAAATGAAATGGTTAAGATTTGCTCATACAAAGACAATGTATTTGCAGTAGAGCCACCACTTTTCGTCGAACTTGAAATCATCGATACAGAACCTGGATTCAAAGGTGATACAGCACAAGGTGCTACAAAACCTGCTACAGTTGAAACAGGTGCAGTTGTATATGTACCATTGTTTGTCGAAACAGGTGATATACTTAAAATTGACACACGTACAGGAGAATACTTATCACGTGTATAATTGAAAGCGTCAGAGAGCCTTAGGATGGAAAGTCCTAAGGCTTTTTATTTGAGTAATGGAGTAATTTAGGGATATGGATTGTGCAATCTATCGTGATATGATAGTATGAAGAAAACAAAGGAGAAACGTTATGGCGCTTAACTTAGAGGATAAACTCGTGGTAGGAATTTCTTCCAGAGCATTGTTCGATTTGGAAGAAGAAAATAAAATATTTGAAGAAGAAGGATTGGAAGCTTATTCCAAGTATCAGAGGGAACATGAAAATATTCCGTTAAAACCGGGGACAGCATTTCCTCTGATTAAAGCATTACATAAACTTAATGAGGACGGACAATATCTGACAGAGATTATTATCATGTCCAAAAACAGTGCAGACACCAGTCTCCGTATATTTAATTCTATTGAACATTACGGTTTGCAAATCAGCAGGGCTGCATTAGTAAGCGGTGGCGCGATTGCCCCGTATTTAGAATCATTCCATACGGATTTATTCTTGTCGGCAAACGAGAAAGATGTACAGGAAGCGATTAATGCAAATGTGGCAGCCGGTCTAATCTGTTCGCATGAAGAACTGCCAATTGACCCAGATAACGATATTTCTCAAATTAAAATTGCGTTTGATGGGGATGCCGTTATTTTTTCTGACGAATCAGAACGGATTTACCAAGAGCAGGGATTGCAGGCATTTGCGGAACATGAGCAGGAAAATGCCAACAAATTGCTGCCGGAAGGGCCATTTGCTAAATTGTTAAAAACCATATCTGTGATACAAAGCAAATATCCAAAAGATGACGTTCCGATTCGCACGGCGCTTGTTACGGCAAGAAATGCGCCTGCGCATGAACGTGTGATAAGAACGCTTCGTGCTTGGAATGTGCGTATTGATGAGGCATTTTTCCTTGGAGGTATTCAGAAGAGCGAAGTGTTAAAAGCATTTGGCGCACATATTTTCTTTGATGACCAGAGTGTTCATACAGAGCCTGCATCAAAGTGTGTTCCATCGGCGAAAGTGCCTTACAGACAGAATATTTAGATATCACAAAAGCTTTCCCTCTCGCATAGGGAAAGCTTTTTGGGTTGTATATTTTCTATGCTGTTAAAATTTTTCTGGCTTCTTTGCTGTAAAAATAAGCATGGTCGGACAACAGTTCCTCTTGGGAAACTTGTGTCTCATTGATTTCCATAATCATTTCGTTTAATTCCAACTGTTCGGGGAGTTTGCTGACAGGGAGAATAATTACTTCATGAATGCTGCTTGGAAGAATGTAAAAATCTTCGTTTAATTGATTTGCAATATCTTCTAATACGTGCTTGTAAAGAATGCATGTCGCACCAAAATGGCGGTGGTGGTTGGAAAGTACGTACATATAACTTTCTTCTTCATTTGTGTCGGCAGGCGGTTGGTGTAATAATTCTTGAATTACCACACTCAGAGGTTTAAATTCTGCGGTTAAAAGATTTGGCGTATTTTGAGCGGCAATTTGATAAAGCTCTTCCTGTGAGATTTTCCAATATTTTAGCATATCATAAGTGACTAAAATGGTAGCAGAGCCCTTTTCTGTCGTTTCCAACAAAAGAAAAAAGGTAATTGCCAAATCAAAAAAACGCACATGTGGAATGTCCTTTAAAAGGTCTTTGTTTTTGGAAAAGTGAATTAATTTGTACGCAATATTGGGCTTGGCAAGATTGAAATCCTGTACTTGCTTTACATCCCAGGAATGTTCAAATTTTACTTCGTGATAGAGATGCACGATGTTTTCTGCGATTTCATCTAAAGTCCATCCGTTTTCATATTGGTTATAATACTCTTCCAGATAAATGGTGGGAGAAATGTTGGTCTCTTCTTTGCAAATGGTAAGACCGATACGTTTTGTATCATTGTTCTTGAGAGCAGTGTGAACTTGTGACACGGCTTCAGAACCTAATAACTGATTCGTTTTCTCGTTTAACACGTTGATAAATTGTTGATAATTCATAATTCTCCTTTCATAAGACAGGAGTTGATATTTCATTAAAAAAATAGGAATCTTGGCAGAAGTCTGCCTTGAAAAACAGATTTGATTTTTATTATGGTAAACCGATTATATATGAAAAAAAGAGAAAATGCAATATCTTTACTTTTAAAAATAAATATGTTACGATGTCTTAGTCATAAAAATAAGTGAGCACCTATAGCTCAGTGGATAGAGCACTGCCCTCCGGAGGCAGGAGCGGCGGTTCGAGTCCGCCTAGGTGCGTTTGAAGGAGAGTCCGTGTATGCGGAGTCTCTATTTTTGAGATTGAGGCGTAAGAGGATGAAAGGGTATAAACAAGCATTTAAAAAGGCATTTCCGTATACAATTCCGGTACTTACAGGATACCTGTTTATCGGGATTGCATTTGGAGTTATGTATGCGGAAAAGGGATATTCGTTTTTATGGGCGATGTTGATGAGCATTGTGGTATATGCGGGCTCAGGGCAGTATTTGGCGGTGAATTTTTTTGCGCCGGGCGTCTCTTTCCTGCAAGTATTCTTTTTAACCTTTATGGTGAATGTCCGCCATGTATTCTATGGAATTTCATTGGTAGAGAGATTTAATAAATTCGGGAAAAAGAGATGGTATATGATTTTTGCATTGACAGATGAGACTTATTCTTTACTGTGTACGACAAATATCCCGCAGGATGTGGATGAAGAAAAATTCCTGTTTGCCATATCTGTATTAGACCATTCATACTGGGTGCTTGGTTCGGTTATAGGGGCCATTGCAGGTACATTCTTACCGATTAGTTCGGAAGGGATTGACTTTGCCATGACAGCTCTTTTTGTCGTGATATTTATCGAGCAATGGATGGAAAAGAAGAATCGTATCCCGGCAGTTATCGGTGTAATGTTTGCTCTCGCCTGCTTATTGATTTTCGGCGCAGACAATTTTGTATTGCCTGCCATGTTATCTATTATTTGTGTGCTTTTAGTAGCAAGAAAAAGATTGGATGAAGCGGAGGTGAAAACATGCCGTTAAGTGCAGGCACTTCTCTGTTAATTATTTTGATTGTATCAATTACGACTTTCCTGACTCGTGTGATACCATTTCTCGTTTTTCCAAAGGGGAAAGAAGTACCATCAATTGTCCATTATCTGGGAAAAGTTTTGACACCCGCAGTGATAGGTATGTTAGTCGTGTATTGTTTGAAAGATACCAGAGTTTTCACGGTACCGTTTGGGATTCCGGAATTCATTTCCGTAGCAGTTGTGGCTGTTTTACATATTTGGAAGCGAAACAATCTGCTGAGTATCGGAGTTGGCACCGTGCTTTATATGGTGCTGATACAAGTTGTTTTTTAGTATGTCATGTGGTAAAATGAATGGAATATGATAGTGAAACTGAACAGGAGGAACTATGAAAAAATTAATTGAGTTATTAACAATAGAATTGGAAGCGGCATTTGAAAAAGCCGGTTATGATAAACAATATGCACGGGTAAGTCTTTCTAACCGACCTGACTTGTGTGAATATCAATGTAACGGCGCCATGGCAGCAGCTAAGGCTTATAAGAAAGCGCCGATTATGATTGCGAATGATGTGGTTGCGGCGATGGAAAGGAATGCATGTACGGAAAAAATCGAGGCAGTCAATCCGGGATTTATTAACATTATATTGGCTCCGAAATTTGTTGCTTCTTATTTGGAGCATATGAATGCCGAAGAGAAACTGGGTGTAAATGAACCGGAAAAGCAAAAGACAATTATTCTCGATTACGGTGGAGCGAACGTCGCAAAACCGCTTCATGTAGGGCATTTGCGTTCAGCGGTGATTGGTGAAAGCATAAAGCGTATTGCGAGATATGTGGGACACAATGTCATCGGTGATGTGCATTTGGGAGACTGGGGATATCAGATGGGACTTGTCATTACAGAACTTAAAAAGAGACAGCCGAATCTCCCATATTTTGATGACAATTTTGAAGGAGAATATCCGACAGAATCACCATTTACCATTGCAGAATTAGAAGAGATTTATCCAACTGCAAGCGCTTATGCAAAGGAACATGAGGAGTATAAAGAGGAAGCGCTTCAGGCAACATTTTTACTGCAAAACGGACACAGAGGCTATACAGCTATCTGGAAACATATCATGAATGTGTCTGTGACTGATTTGAAGAAAAACTATGGGGCGCTGAATGTATCATTTGACCTTTGGAAAGGCGAAGCAGATGCGCAGCCTTACATTCCGGAGATGGTCGAATATTTAAAAAGAGAAGGATATGCGCACCTTGACCAGGGGGCTCTTGTTGTGGATGTCAAAGAAGAGACAGACACCAAAGAAATCCCGCCTTGTATGATTTTAAAGTCAGACGGCGCTGCCTTATATGACACCACAGACCTTGCAACTTTGATTGAACGAGAAAAATTATATCAGCCGGATGAAGTGATTTACATCACTGACAAGCGTCAGGAACTTCATTTTGTACAAGTATTCCGCTGTGCGAAGAAAACGAAGATTGTGCGCGGGGAGACAGAACTGAAATTTATTGGATTTGGTACCATGAATGGAAAGGACGGAAAGCCGTTTAAGACAAGAGATGGCGGCGTAATGCGTCTGGAACATTTGATTGCGGATATCAATGAGGAAATGTATAAGAAAATCGTAGAAAATCGCACCGTAGAAGAGACAGAAGCAAGGGAAACATCAGAGAAAGTTGCTTTATCTGCATTAAAATACGGTGATTTATCAAATCAGGCGGCAAAAGATTATGTGTTTGACGTGGATCGTTTTACTTCGTTTGAAGGAAATACAGGACCATATATTTTGTATACAATCGTGCGTATCAAATCGATTTTAAACAGATATGCCGAGACAGGAAATGATGTGGCAGGCTGTGAACTTCAAGAAGCAGATTCGGCAAGTGCCAAGGCATTGATGCTGGAGGTTGCAAAATTCAATCAGGTGATTGAAAATGCGTATGATGAACTTGCACCGCACAAAATTTGCGCTTATATATATGATTTGTCAAATGCATTTAACCGATTTTACCACGAAACAAAGATTCTTGCAGAAGAGGATGCAAAAAAGCAGGCAGGATACATTGCGCTTCTTGCTATTACAAAGAGAGTGCTTGAAGCCTGCATTGATATGTTAGGATTTGAGGCACCGGAAAGGATGTAGAAGATGACAGAAAAGTTGTTTTATGAAGACAGTCATATGATAACATTCTCTGCAGTAGTAATGCTTTGTGAAAAAGTAGGAGATTATTACGAGGCAGTTCTTGACAGGACTGCCTTTTTTCCTGAGGGAGGCGGACAGTATGCGGATACCGGTATGATTGCAGATGCTGAAGTTTTAGATGTGCAGGAAAGACAGGGGATTATTTACCACAAGGTGACAAAACCACTGGAAGTGGGAAAGACTGTGGAAGGCAGGATTTATTGGAACGAGCGTTTTTCAAAAATGCAGCAGCATTCCGGAGAGCATATTGTATCAGGTCTTATCCATAATACGTTTGGTTACGATAATGTGGGATTTCATATGGGAAAAGATGCAATTACCATGGATTTTAACGGTGTGATAACAAAAGAACAGTTAAAGGACATTGAGAAAAGAGCGAACGAAGCTGTTGCTCAGAATATGGATATTCAGGTATTGTATCCTACAAGCGAAGAATTGAAGCATATGGAGTATCGCAGTAAGATTGAGATTGAAGGACAAGTGAGAATTGTTGTGATTCCGGGGATAGATGTCTGTGCATGCTGCGCTCCGCATGTAAAGAAAACGGGCGAAATCGGACTTATCAAGTTGGTCGGTATGCAAAATTATAAAGGCGGTGTCAGGATTTCTATGTTATGCGGGTTTCGCGCCATTGCAGATTATGATGAGAAGTGTGAAAGTGTGAAAGCAATTTCGGTGATGTTATCTGCTAAGGAAAAGGAAGTAGCGCAGGAAGTGGGAAGGCTGCAAGAAGAGATTGCAATGCAAAAGAGTGAACTTGCCACAATGCAAAAACAGATTCTGGCGTATGAAGTGGAAAAGATAAAAGAATGCCAAGAAATCGTGGTGATGTTTGAGCCGGGACTGGACGGCAATGCGGCACGCGAACTGACAAATATGATTTTGGCGAAGAATGTAGGTGTTGCGGCAGTATTTGCAGGAAATTCCAAAGAGGGATACCGATATGTGATAGGCAGTAAAGAAAAGGATACGGGAGTATTTGCAAAAGCACTGAATGAGAAATTTCAAGGAAGAGGGGGAGGAAAACCTGAGATGGTTCAGGGTTCCTTATGTGGCGACGAAATTGAAATCAGAGAGGAAGTAATATCGTGCAACAAAAAAGTTTAGGACAACGGATATGGGAAGTGCTGAGTCCCTATTTAGTATATTATGCAGCCAGTGTTGTGACAACATTTGTGGCAACTATCATTTATTATGGAACGCATTCACGGGAACTGTTTGGCGCAATCACATCGGAAGAAGCATTGGGAAATTATATTATGGAAGCGGCGAACTATTTAATGCGTTATGCTGTTGAAATATCGGCAATCGCGGCACTCTTAGCACTGCCGTTTCTGATTGCTATGAAGCGAAAAGACATACAAAAAGAGAGACTGGCAGGGATTCCGGAGAGTAGAAAAGCACCATTCAATAAATATGGATTGATTGTCGGCATCAGTGTTCCAATGGCGATTGCGCTCAACAATCTCCTCATTCTTAGCAATCTTGCGCAATACAGTGAGGCTTATCAGGAAGCGAGTGCAAATATGTATGAGCCGGCGTTACTTGTGCAGATTGTGTGTTTGGCAATTGTCGTGCCAATTACGGAAGAATATATATTTCGTGCATTAATCTATGGACGTATGAGGAGAAATATGTCCAAGAAGAAAGCACTGGTTTTCTCTGCACTGCTTTTCGGCGCCTATCATGGAAATCTTGTACAGATGATTTATGGCACTGCCTGCGGTTTGCTTTTGGCATACTTGTATGAAAAATACGGTTCAATAAAAGCGTCGATTTTTGCACATATGCTTATGAATCTGGTGGCGATTTTTATGTCCAGTGTGAATGGATTTACATGGATGTTTACAAAACCAATGCGTATGGCAGTCATTACGGTTGTATGTGCAACGCTGGCATCAAGTATTTTCCTCCTAATTCAAAAAGTGGATGAAGAATTATAAATGTTACAAATGTGTTAAAAGTTATTGCAAAAGCATGATGAGTGTTATATAATTTTCAGAGACGAATATAATGATTAATTTGGAAAGATAGAGTGAAAAACGTATGAAAAAGCATTTAACGAAAGTCAAAAAAGGCTGTATTGCGGTAGTAATGGCAAGTTTGGTATTTACAACGACTGTCTTTGCGACGCCGACTGTTGGAGATTTGCGTGACAATAATGCAAATGCAGAGGCAAAACTGAAAACATTACAGGGAGAAATGACTTCTGTGATGACTGAAATCAATACAATCGAGAAAGAATTGGTTGAGGTCGGACAAGCGGTACTGGAAGCTGAAGAGGATTTGAAAGAGGCAGAAGAACGAGAAACAGAACAATATGAGGCGATGAAAAACAGGATTGTTGTCATGTATGAAAATGGGAATGGTTCGTTGCTGCAAAAAGTGTTGGAATCCGGAAGCCTTGTAGAAATGCTTCAAGAGGCAGAAAATGTGAGTACGCTTCATCAATATGACAGAAAACAGCTTGAAGAGTATGTGAAAACCAAAGAAAAGATAGAAAAATTAAAAACCTCTTTGGAAGAAGACATGGCTGATATTCAAAAAGAGCAGAAACGCTTGGCCGCTGAAAAGAAAGAACTAGATGGCATGATAGCAGACTTGAAAGGTCAAGTTGATGATTACGAGGATAGAATCCAAAAGGCGGCAAATGCGGCATCGAATAATAAGAATAATGGCAGTACATATATTCCGCCTGTAGGCACGGGCGGTGGCTCAGCTATCGTGGCAGAAGCATATAAATATCTGGGTGTACGTTATGTATGGGGCGGCTCAAGTTCCAATGGGGTGGATTGTTCAGGTCTCGTCATGCTGGCACACCGCGCAATTGGTGTTAATTTGCCACATTATTCGGGCAGCCAGGGCAGTGGCGGACGTGCAGTTTCAAGAGCAGAAGCACAGCCGGGAGATGTAGTGTGCTATTCGGGACATGTTGGTATTTACATCGGCGGAGGACAGATGATACACGCACCGGAGCCGGGAGACTTTGTAAAAGTAGTAAATGTATATGGTTCTCCATGGTTTAGAAGATATTGGTAAGTGTATTAAATTTTCTTCTAAATATTGAAAAAAGAAGCACAATAAGTTATAATAAAAGGGTACACAAGGGGAAATAAATATAAGGGAGTAGCAAATGAAAAATACAATAAGAAAACTGGGGATATTTCTTTTGAGCTTTTCATTATTGACAGTGTCTGTTTATGCGGCACCAAGTTTGCAAGAACAAAAAGAGGACGCAAAACAGGAATTACAGTCATTGCAAACACAATTGGAAAGTGTGATGTCCGAAATATATGCGATTGAAGCGCAGATGGTTGAAAAGGGAGAGGCCATCATTCAAGCGGAAGAAGACATAGACATTGCAGAGAAGGAAGAGGCAAAGCAATATGATGCGATGAAACGTCGTATTGTGGCAATGTACGAAAATGGTGATTATTCCATGCTGAATGTGATTTTGGAATCAGGTAGTATGACGGATATGTTGACAGCGGCAGAAAATGCACAACTACTGCATCAATATGACAGAAAGCAGTTGCAGGCATATGTTGCTACCAAAGAAAAGTTAATCACTTTGAAACAGACATTGGAAGACGAACAGAAGAACTTGGAAAAACTACACGCCAGTGCAGAAGAGAAAAAGCAGGCACTTGCACAAATGGTTGAAAAGCAAAAGACCGAAGTTGCGAATATTGATGCGGAAATCGAAAAAGCAGCAAAAAAAGCGGCAGAGGAAGAGGCCAGAAGGCAGTATGAGGCTTGGTTGGCTCAACAACCGCCAAAAGACAATAATAAGAATGATAATAGTTCGAGTGGCGCCGGAAGTGGCGGATACACCGGAACAGGCGACCAGAGTGTGGGGAATGCCATTGTAGCGGCAGCAAGAACCTATATTGGAGTTCCATATGTATGGGGAGGCACATCTTATAACGGAATTGACTGTTCAGGATTGACACAGGCGGCACATAAGGCAGTCGGTATTACTATTCCTCGTGTTTCGGGAAGTCAGGCAGTAAGCGGAAAGAAAATCAACGGTCTTGCAAATGCTCTTCCCGGAGATGTTATTTGTTATCCGGGACATGTGGCTATTTACATAGGAAATGAACGAGTGATACATGCACCTACAACGGGGCAAAGGGTAAAAGAGGCGAGTGTTTATATGGGAAGCTCGCAACCGATTACGGCGATTCGACGATATTGGTAATAAGAGTACATATATGGGATTACTTTCTGCGAAGTAATCCCATTTTTAGTTAGACCCATATGGGCGCAACCAAAAGACGAATAGTAATTTGCAGAGGAGATAGAGATATATGAAACGCAAAGTTATTTTATATATTTCACAAAGTTTAGATGGATTTATTGCAGATAATCAGGGAAGTGTAGAATGGATTTTAGGCAATAATGAAGATTATGTTAGTGATTACGGATATGAAACGTTTATTAAGGATATAGATACTGTTATTTTAGGAGCAAACACATATAAACAAATTAAAAATGAATTATCACCGGACAAATGGGTGTATGAAGATTTACAAAGTTATGTCTTAACGTGTGAAGAAATAGAAAATACTTCCAATATAAAATATGTGAATATGAATATAAAAGAGCTAATCAGTAAATTGCAACAAGAAAAAGGGAAAAGTATATGGATATGCGGAGGGGCAAATTTGGTAAATCAATGTGTAAAAGATAATTTAATTGATGAATACCAAATTACAACTGTTCCGGTAATTCTGGGAATTGGGATTAGACTTTTGGCAGAAACTAATGAAAAAATCAGATTGAAACTGAAATATACAAAAGAAGAAAACGGTTTAATAATTGGAGTATATGCAAAGAGATAAATTGCTATTTCTTGAATTTGTATCCTTATTGCAGCATGGGTTATCGTTGCGGGGATTGTTGCGTATAAGTTAGTTGAAAATGGTGTTATAAACATTGCCTGAAAATGTATCAAAAGATGAATATCATGTGGGTATTATATCAATGTTTTCACTGCAAAAGGTTTTGATGATTAAAAAATGAAATAGATTTAAATTTATAATTCAAAAAGATAATTTTACTAATAGATAATATGAAGTGACCTCACATTTGTAGCAACGTGGATTTACCTGTATAC
>CAZRZV010000051.1:0-4495 GCA_964604665.1 uncultured Faecalimonas sp.
AATGCTTACGATAACATGCAAAGGGTGAGTAAACATGGATAATATTGAGCGTGAGATAACTCAGGCTGAAGAGTATAACCAGCAAGGTAGAGTATTATACTCTATGGATAAATATGAGGATGCTATTAGCTTTTATCTTAAGGCGGAAAAAGAGGATCCGATGTTAATCCAAACCTATTTCAACCTCACTGAATCCTATGTCATGCTTGACAGATTTGATGAGGCGAAGAAGGCATTAAAGCGAGCACAGTTGATCGACAAGAACAATGGAGAAATTTTTTTCCACCTTGGAAATATTGCTCTGCTTGAAGAAAATGTGGATGAAGGTAAGCAGCATTACGCTAAGGCAGTCTCTCTTGGATATACAAATCCCTACATTTACATGAATTTAGGGTCTGCATATGAGGACCTTGGAAATTTAGAATCTGCGCTTAGCAGTTACAACAAGGCAATTCAACTTGATAAACATTTCGCCTCAGCTTGGCTAAAAAAATTGGAACTGTATTTGGCTCAAGAACAATACTCAGAAGCACTTTCTGTAAGTGACTCTATGATAGAGCTTTTACCAGATAAATTTGAAGGATACCACTATAAGTTCGCAATACTCATGGAACTTGGAAGTAAAGCTGATGCTAAAGCAGTGTTGGATCAAGCTCTTGCAATGTTTCCAGATGATCCGGGATTTAAGCTTGACATGGTCCATTTTTTGGAAGATGCAAAAAAATTTGCGGAGGCAGAAAAACTATTAGACGAATCTTTCTATGAGGCTCCAGAGTCCGCTGATTACGCAAGACTTAAAGTTCAACTCCTTTTAAAGCAGGAAAAACTTACAGAAGCATCTGAATTGGCCGAAAAAACCTTGGCGATCACATTTGACGAGGAACTCAATTTCCTTTTAACCAATATATATTTTTCACTTGAAAAATATAGCAATGCTGTTACTTCGACGGAGAGAACTATTGGAGAGAAGAGTCATAGTGCCTACTATTTTACCGCACTCTATTTCAATGCTCTTGCTCACAAGAGAATGGGTGAAGATGCTACACCACTCTTTAGCAGCGCTATTAAGGAGTTCAGAATAGCATGTTCAAAGAATCCAGGCATGGTTGATCTGTATATCTATAGGGCGCTATGTTATCGAGAAATTAAAGATTATGAGCGTGCATATGAGATGGTGGACTATATACTGGCTATCTCAGATGATGCTCCAGAGGCACTACTAATAAGATCTGAAATTAATAAGGATCTCGGTAAAATGGATGAATATGAGGCTGATCGCAGAGAAGCTCTGAAACGAAATCCGAAACTTGAGCATGTAATCATGTAAGGAGGATAAGGGCTTATGGCTAAATTCAAGATAGACACTGATGTTTTGCAGGATACTATCAACACATATAAGACAGTTATCGAAGATATTGAAAAGGCTATAAAGGATGCTGAGGATGCTGTGGATGTTCTTCGTTCTTCAGGATGGAAAACAAACGCAAGCAAGGCTTTCTTTGAAAATTTCGATTCTTCGTGGAAAACAAGTATTGATAACCGAGTAAAGGTGGTTAAGCACCTTAAAGAATGTCTCGTAGATGCAAAGAAGGACTACGATGCATTGTGCTCGGCAGCTTCCCAGTTGGGGAATTCACTTTAGGTATTTGCACTTCGGTGTCAAATATAATAAAATTCAAAGGAGGAAATCCAAATGGCAGCACGTATTACCATCACTCCGGAGGAACTCAGAACCGCTTCTACCAACTTTGCAAACAAAGCTGGTGAAATCAGAGAGATTCTTGAGTATCTGAGATCTGAGGTGAACCGTCTCGAAAGCACTTGGGATGGCGCAGCACAGGACCAGTTCTTCATGACTTACGAAGAAATGGCAAAGACAATGGCGCAGTTCCCGGAAGTTGTGGATGGCATCAGCCAGCAGCTGAGCGCCGTTGCGCAGACTCTGGAAGAGACCGACCAGGCATTGGCCGACTCTCTCAAGGGCTAATTCGGCATGGTCAAATAGCCGTGGAGCTATTTGCAATACGGCTATTTGATTCGTTTATCAGGAGGGACTTTTATGGGTTTATTATTACAAATATTAGGTGTTCTTGCTTTAATTGCTTCTCTGGTTTGCAGTATAATTGCCATTGTTAATGGAACACCAAAAACTGTGGCAATTTTGCTGTTGGTTGTAGGAGCATCATTGATAAAAATTGGTAGGGCCATCTGTAGTAATAACCGTAAAAGATAATCCCCTTTAACATAAGCAGCAATGAGAAAAGCGGCCTCACACCATTATTTATGTGGGGTCGCTTTTTCATCTATTAACATTGGAGTCTCTACTATGCCTATTAAAATTGTCAGGAATGATATAACTAAAACTGAGTGTGACGCTATTGTTAATGCAGCCAACTCCACTCTTCTTGGGGGTGGCGGCGTTGATGGTGCTATAAATAGAGCCGCTGGCAAGGGGCTCCTTTTGGAATGCGTGAAGCTTGGTGGGTGTAAGGTTGGCCAGGCAAAGCTTACAAGGGCCCACAAGCTCCCTTCTAAATTCGTCATACATACAGTAGGACCCAAGTGGAAAGGCGGTCAAAACAGCGAAAGAGAGCTTTTAGAAAGCTGCTATAGAGAGTCTTTAAGGCTTGCTTGGGATAACAAATGCGAATCTGTTGCTTTTCCTCTGATTTCAAGTGGTGTCTATGGATATCCAAAGGATCAGGCGCTGAAGGTAGCGGTAGACACAATCACAGAATTCTTAATCAAGCACGATATGTTGGTTTATATCGTCGTGTTTGATAAATCAGCATTTCAGATCAGTGAAAAACTGTTTGCTGATATTACATCCTACATAGACGATAAATATGTCGATACACATTTCATCTTCAACAGAACTCGCGCAGATGCTCTTGGGGAGAGCACAGTTTTAGCAGAAACACAATTACTGCCAGATGAGTTTGAAACTTGCGAGCTGCAGGCACCATGTTGTCCGTCTATGGCAATGCCGAAAGCTGCGTCTTTAGAAGATGTGGTTAATCAGATTGATGAGAGCTTTTCACAAATGCTTCTCCGGAAGATTGATGAAAAAGGAATGACGGATGCTGAGTGCTATAAAAAGGCAAACGTAGACCGGAAGTTGTTCTCGAAGATTCGTAGTGACATCAATTACAGACCGAGCAAAACTACTGCACTTGCATTTGCAATTGCCCTGGAACTCAGTTTGGAGGACACTAAGGATATGCTTATGAAAGCCGGCTTTGCACTTTCACATAGCAATAAATTTGATATTATAATTGAGTATTTTATTACCCACGAGAATTACAATGTTTTTGAGATAAACGAAGCCCTGTTTGCATTTGACCAAAGTCTCCTCGGAGTTTGATTGCAACTGGGTGTTCAATGGGGGACTTACAACGGATTGTATCATGGTAGATAATTGGTTCATGGAAGAAGTGATTGCCGATATTCGTGGCAGAAAAACACACAATTCTTATTATTATGCAGAGTTGTTGATGGCGATAGTACTTTGGGATGAAGTATATTATCCTCGGAACAGTTATAATTGGTGGACGACCATACCAAGTCAAGTGCAAAACGCTATACAGCCAATTGAAGACTTTAATGAAGATGGAAAATACGAAGCTCTAAAGAAATTGTATAGATATAAAGGAATATCTACAGAGAAATTATATTGGCTTAAGTGGAAGGGGTCATCCCTTATAGATTCGGATGATATTGTGAGTAGTGGAGCAATTAGGTATTTAGCCTTAAGTGCCAAACATGGTTTTAATTATCTTCCGTGTACTAGACGGCAAGATTTTCTACGTGAGTATTGTAAATTTGAGAATATGCAAATTAACCTACACAGAATTAATTTACAAAACAGTCTTACCAAAGCAATTGAAGAATATTATGTCGAGGCATACAAAGCTCTTATTGATTTTACGAAATTAGAAATAAAAATGCCGGTTTTAGCTGATTTTATAATTAACAACGCCACTGACACAATGACACCTGTAGATTTTGCTTTCCACCTAAAAAATGAGGGTTCTGTCATAAAGTATCGTCATTATCTAGGTGAAATAGAAAATGCTTTAGAGCAACAAAATTGGAAAGAATTACGTTTTTTACTTCGTTGCTCGGACGATGCAGTGAATTCTGTTATGTCAATGGATAAAAAATTCTTAAATAAAATTAGTGTTGAATTTTGCCCAATTCCATCAGTTATATATAGAGGCACGAATATAACGGCTTCGATACCGCATCAGCCTTTCTTAGAGGTAAAAAACTTTGAAAAATTATACAGGAAATTCAATCTTACTTTTCTAAAGGATGTAACAAAATATGCAATAAACGATATGCATAGATGGTGATTATATTGCTGTCATACAATTAGTTGATTATAATTAATAGATGTAGATTAATATGGCATTGCAATGTGGTATTGTCGGACTACCGAACGTAGGTAAATCGACACTTTTCAACTGTTTGTCGAATGCAAAAGCACAGGCGG
>CAZRZV010000051.1:4505-10813 GCA_964604665.1 uncultured Faecalimonas sp.
TTTAGATACAAGGTCGAAAAAACAAATATATTTTGGAGGGAACTCATATGAAAGCGAAAAACAATATTACAGAACTGGTATTTATCCTTGATCGAAGTGGTTCGATGTCCGGTCTTGAGGGAGATACGATTGGTGGCTTTAACGCTATGATTCAGAAGCAGAAGAAGGAAGATGGAGAAGCCTATGTATCCACCATTCTCTTTGATAATGTAAGTGAAGTGCTACACGACAGAATTAAACTTAAGGACGTACCTAAAATGACTAGTAAGGATTATACGGTTCGAGGATGTACTGCTCTTATCGACGCCATTGGCGGTGCCATTCATCATATTGGTAATATTCACAAATATGCTCGTCCAGAAGATGTTCCAGTACATACGATGTTCATCATTACAACTGATGGTATGGAAAATGCAAGTGTTCGTTACAGTAGTGATGAAGTGAAGAAAATGATTGAAAGACAGAAAGAGGAATATGGTTGGGAATTTCTCTTCATAGGTGCCAATATTGATGCGGTAGAAACTGCGTCACGGTTTGGAATAGGGAGAGACCGTGCGGTTAATTACAGAGCAGACAGTCAGGGTACGCAAGTTCTCTATGACACAATTTCTGCACCAATCAGTGCAATGCGTGCAAACAAGAACATTGATGAAGATTGGGGAAAAAAGATTGAGGAGGACCATAATAACAGAAGGTGAGGATAAAATATGGGAAAAGAAGATCTCGTAGTATGTTTCCAAGATACATTTGAACAATCGAATAACGGGAGTTTGAAGCAACGCACTACGCGGGCAGTGAAATCTAACCGCGTATATAAAGAAGGGTTTGTTTCCAAAGCTAAACACCGCAGTGAAAATGCGTCTATCGAAGTGTATTCCGGAACAACCTTTGATATTGCAAAAAAGTATTGCACGCTAGGTAAGGTTGCTGTCCTGAATTTTGCCAATCCGGAGAATTCGGGTGGCGGAGTACAACTCGGCGCAATGGCCCAGGAAGAGTGTCTGTGTAGGAGCAGTAATTTGTACACCTGCATTTCCAATCCCAATGTTTTCGATGAATATTACGGCTATCACAGGAGCATCCGAAGCCATTTCTATACAGGTCAACGCCCTCGCCGTGGTGCAGGATGCCTTGGGCGACATCAACAGATTTATCGTCTATGATGTTCTGCATGATAGCTGAGAGAGTAGGGATGGACACCTTGGCATATTCAAACTGATTAAGAAATGCTGGAACGCTGGGCAGATACTTTCCAATCAGAATACCCAGCACCATGCAGATGATAACCCAAACAGTCAGGTATCGCTGAAAGAAGCTGATACCTGTATCGCTATCTCGTTTCATATCCTCTATCCTCCTTTTTACAAATTCAAAACTTTCGATATGTTGTTTTTGATGGAAGCCGATTCAGGCACTCCCTGTATCGGCTTCCTTTTGTCAGCTCAATCTTGCTTTTAACTGGAGCATTTTCTGCTCAATTTGACGAATCGTTTCCAAAAACACTTCGTCACTTTGTCCACTGGGATCATCCAGTCCCCAGTTCTCCGCATACTGGCTGGGAACATCGGGACAGCTAACATTGCACCCCATGAAGATCACCACATCCGGGGCAGGAATATCAGACAACAGTTTGTTATGCTGTGTCAGCTCCATGTCGATGCCATGCACCTGCTTCATCAGCCGCACCGCATCGGGATTGATGTGGTCTTTCAGAGCAGTACCGGCAGAGTAGCTGTCGAACACATCGGATGCCAGTTTCTTGCCCAGAGCTTCCGCAATCTGGCTGCGGCAAGAATTATGGACGCAGACAAAAGCTACCTTGGGTTTGCCCTCACAGTTCAGCTCAGGTTTGTAGGTTTCATAATCATAGTCGATGTCCAGCTTGCCGTCATCACCAAAGTAATGGATGGCTTCCATCGGACAGTTGCGCTCACAGCCGTGACAGCCGTGGACGCAGCCAAGCCCATAGACAACCTTGGGCATACCGGTTTTGGTATCGGGCTTATAAACACCATGCTTGCACATATCATTACAAGCCATACAGCCGACGCATTTGTCATAATCAATGATTGGATACCATCCTTTACTCATAACACACCCTCCTTAGAAGCCCAGTTTGTGCAGCAGCTTCTCCACATCCGCAGTTTTCAAAACCTTACCCATAGAAACAACCTTTTCATTGACCACCAGAGCAGGCATACTCATCACGCCGTACTCCATGATCTTTGCCATGTCGGTCACATATTCCACCTCAATAGAAAGCCCCATGTTCTGAACCGCTTCCTTGGTAGCTTCCAACAGAGCATGGCAGCTCTTGCAGCCGGAGCCGAGAACCTTGATGCAGCAAATTCCGTCTTTTGCTTCAGGGCAGCAGTCGTTTTTAATTTCTTCTGCCTCACTTGTCGGGCAACCGCAGTTGCAAGCGCAAGCGGGAGCCTTCTTTTCTTCTTCCTGCTTCTTTCCAAAATTGAACAGTGCCATAATAATACCTCCAAAATTTATTATTGATTAAAATGCGAGCCAGAACATATACAAGCCAATGAGCAGGATCGCCGTACCCATGACTATTTTCAAAACAAAAGCAGCGCTGTTGTATCTTTTACTGCTGTTGATTTTTTGGACAAAGCCGATGGATGTACCAGCCACCATAACCAGTGCGCTGTGTCCGATGGAATAAAGCAGCATCAGCAAAATGCCCCAGATCAGATTTCCTTCCCCGGCTACAATGGCAAGCAGTGCAATCAGAACCGGTGTAGAACAGGGTGAGGAGAAGATTCCCCCCAGAATGCCCATCAAAAATGCTCCTACAATACCTTTCTTTTTATTCATGGAAATGAGATTCACCGAGGGGATGAAGTTAAAAATCTCCCATGTTTGAAGTGCCATCAACACCATCAGGACGCCGAGAATCATGTACCAAACTGGAGAAGATGTTCCCATCAGTTTGCCGGCAGATGTGGCAATGATGCCAAGGGTAACAAAGGTCACGGCTGTTCCTGCCGAGAATATGACGGAATAAGCAAAGGCTCTTTTGGTGTTTTTCTCTCCAACACCACCCACATAGCCGATAACCAACGGCACACTGGACAGAGAGCAGGGCGTTACTGATGTGAGAACGCCTGCTAAAAGTGCGAGAAATGGAGCAAGCCAAAAGTTGTTCTGAATGACTTCGGCAATTTGGGAAAGCCAATTGTCAATCAAACTATTCCACCCCCATTTCTTTCAAAATAGCCCACATCTGTTCCTCGGTCAAGCCGCCTTGATGAACGGTAAAGATGTGTTCGCCGGTTTCTCTATGGCTATACATCGTAAATCCAATCTGAGCAGAGAGTTCTTCGCTTGGGACGAATGGTGTGCCATCTGCATTCACAAGAACCTGGGTAGGAATGACCTGGACCGGGACATTGCTTGCCGCTTCGGGATAATCCCACACATTGATAAACTTAATAAATGCTTTTCCCTGAAATTCCTTGTTGGCCTTTTCCAGAACGGGAGCCATTTCCTTACAGGGGATGCAGGAATCCGCACCGTAGTCAATGATTGCAGGCAGACCGAAAGATGCCAGTTCCTCAAAATCAATGGCGTCCTGTTCACGAAGTCCAAAGTCAGCACCTTCCAAGCTTTCCGGCAGTTCGACCTCGGTTTGCAAAAGTGTGTTATCATCGGTCACATCTGCCTGTTCTTTCTGATTCTTCACAAGCCACATTCCACCGATCAACGCCACGATCAAGACAGGGATTATGATTTTAACGATAAGTGATCTCTGTTTTTCCATGTTTTCATTCTCCACAGCAGCAACACCCCTGTTTCTTTTCCATAGAGTCGCCGGTGTCTCCCACATAGGAGATTGCCCCGGAAGGGCATTTCTTCTGGCAGCCGTGGCAGTGGTCGATACAGCTATCAGGATTGACCACTACCGGAACGGGTGCCTTTTGTTTATCATAGACACCGTGAGGGCAGAACTCCACGCAGGTTCCACACTCCACACAAGTCAGAATGTCAATGACAGGATACCATTTTTTCGCCATGTTTGTTTCCTCCTCTTACACAAGTAAATATTGAATTGCATTGAAGAAATAACCCACAATGATAATTCCGACCGTACAGATCGCCACAAAGATGCCCAGCAGCTTGGGCTTTACCGCCTTGCGGAGCATAATCATGGAAGGAAGAGAAAGGGTCGTGACAGCCATCATAAAGCTAAGCACCACACCAAGTAATGCGCCCTTTGCCAGCAGAGCTTCCGCAATCGGAATCGTGCCGAATATATCAGCATACATAGGAACACCGGCAATAGTCGCAAGAACCACACCGAAAGGATTGTTGTCACCAAGCACCTTGACGATAAATTCTTCCGGAATCCAGTTATGAATGAAGGCACCAATACCCACACCAATCAGAACATAAGGAGCAACCTTTTTGGCGGTCGATACCACCTGCTCCCAAGCATACTGTATTCGATCTTTGAAATGTAGTTCCTCTTGGGGTACATCCAGTGACCGTCCGTTACGGATGTATTCTTCCACCTGGTTTTCAAGGTGCAGCTTTTCAATCAGTGTGCCGCCGGCAACGGCAATCACCAGCCCCAGCACCACATAAACGACAGCGACCTTCCAGCCGAAGATGCTCATCAGCAGCACCAGACTTCCCAAATCCACCATGGGGGAGGAAATCAGGAAGGAAAATGTCACGCCCAAAGGCAGACCGGCGCTGGTAAAGCCGATGAACAGCGGAATGGACGAACAGGAACAGAAGGGTGTTACGGTTCCCAACAAGGCTGCAACACAATTTGCTCCAATGCCATGGAAGCGACCCAGAATCCTTTTTGTGCGCTCCGGTGGGAAGTAGCTCTGAATATAAGAGATAAGCAGAATCAGGACTCCCAACAGCACCATGACTTTGATAACATCGTAGATAAAGAACTGAATACTGCCGCCCACTTTGCTGGTCAAGTCTAACCCACAGGCTTCCAAGATACTGCCAATCAGACGATTTAACCATTTCATTCCAAGGACTTCATTTTGGAAGAAGTCCCACCCCGTGCGTAATGCTTGCATATTTGTTTCCTCACTTTCATTTCAAATTCAAAATTTTCGATTTGATATGCCTGTAAAAAGCCATCTCCGCATTGGGATGGCCTTTTACCTTACTTACAGCATCCTTTGCATTCTGTGCTGCTTTCTGATACTGCTGTAATCTTTTTCAGTAGCTCGATTGCTTTTTCACTGCCTTCTTTACTGATTTGATAATGTGTCCATTTGCCTTCTTCTCGGCTTGTGACAATACCGGAATCGCAAAGAATTTTCATGTGGTAAGAAAGGGATGACTGAGGCATACCCATTTCATCAATTAACACGCAGGCGCATTTTTCTCCGGTATGCAGTAATTCCAATATCCGCTGACGACGCTCATCGCACAGAGCTTTGAAAACCTTTGCACGTTCCTCGTATACTGTTGCCATGCCTTCACCTCAAATCTAAATTTCTTGATTTGATTATACGCTTCAAATCAAAAAAAGTCAATATGAATTTTTAAGGTGTCTTGATCATAAAATCGAAAAATAAAAAAAGAACCACAGCCTACACTCCAAACCGGAGCGTAGACTGTGGTATTTTCAATTATCGCAGTGGCTTCTTTTGCTCTTTTTCCTGTTCCTTCTTCTTGTCAATATTCAGAATCGTCTCGACCGTCTGCTTGGCAATTAGGTATTCCTGCATATCTTTCTTGACCTGTCGATACTCTGCATAGGCTTGTTTTTTCTCAACCAACAACTGATTGAACTCTTCATGCAGAGCCTTACGGGAAGGAACCTTTTTGCCCTCCAGTTGGTCAAAGGCTTGCTTTGCCGCTTTGTGAAGCATCAGCTCATCACGATGCTCTTCAAAGAACTTCTTGCTGTACCCGGATTTGCGATATGCTTCATAGGTTTTTCTGGTCTTGGAGTAGTTATTGATGTGTGTCTGCAAAACGCCGATTTCTGCCATCCGCTTTTCAGCCGCCTTGATGTCAGAGGAAAGCTCAGAAAATCGTGAAGTCAGCTTATCTGTTAATGCGACTAAATCTTCATAGCTGTCCACACCTTTTTCTTTCAAAAGGCAAACTGTCCTGGCAGCTTCCTTACGGTTGTATTTCTTTGCCCAGCGCTCATACCCGGCAGATTTACCTTCAGCCATTTTCGCCTGGATGTCAATAAGCAGATTGCAGCATTTCGGCTTGTCACGATGATTGCGTTCAGACTCATACATATCAACGAACCCCCACTTCCTTCATAATCTTCCTGGTACACCAGCCGATGCAGGGATGATCCC